>JAICHS010000004.1 GCA_025924775.1 Rhodanobacteraceae bacterium | reverse complement strand
GCCGCGGAGCAGCAACTCGCGACGGTGCAGACGCGCCGCAGCGGTGCGTGGGCCGCGCTCAACGAGGCACTGGGCGGTGGCTTCGAACCTTCGGGGGATGCGCCCGCACTTGCGAACACGACTTCCACCCCGCGTTCCGCGGACAAGGCCAGACCATGACTTCACCCATCAACCCCAATCCCGTCACCGAGGACGAGCAGGCCGAGCTGTTGAAGGCGCGGCGCCTGCGCAAGCGCCGCCTGCTGCTGCGCAGTCTGGTCGGCGTGGTCGTCGTGGTCGCCATCCTGTGGGCGCTGTATCACTTCCTGCTTGGCCGCTGGTATGAAGGCACCGACGATGCTTATGTCAATGGCAACGTGGTGCAGATCACGCCGCAGGTGCCGGGCACGGTCGTCAGCATCGGCGCCGACGACAACGACTTCGTGCGCGAAGGCCAGGTGCTGGTGAAGATGGAACCGTCGGACGCCGACATTGCGCTGGCCCAGGCGGAAGCCGCGCTGGCCCAGACCGTGCGCAAGGTGCGTGGCCTGTACAGCACGGTGCACACCTCGAAGGCCGACGTGGCCTCGCGCGAGGCGGTGGTGCAGCAGGCCCAGGCCGACTACGCACGCCGCAAGGGGTTGGCGGCTTCCGGCGCGATTTCGGCCGAGGAGCTGGCGCACGCGCGCGACGCGCTGACCACCGCGCAGAGCGCGTTGGCCGCGGCGCAGGCGCAGCTTGCGACCACCAACGCGCTGGTGTCCGACACGCAGGTCGCGACCCACCCCGACGTCGAGGCGGCGGCCGCCAAGGTGCGCGCCGCATGGTTGAACGACCAGCGCATGACATTGCTGGCGCCGGTGACGGGTTACGTCGCCAAGCGCACGGTGCAAGTCGGCCAGCGGGTCCAGCCAGGTACACCGCTGATGGCGGTGGTGCCGTTGCACCAGGTGTGGGTGGACGCGAACTTCAAGGAAACCCAGTTGACCGACATGCGCATTGGCCAGCCGGTGACGCTGACGTCCGACGTCTACGGCGGGTCGGTCAAATACCACGGCAAGGTGGTCGGGCTGGGCATCGGCACCGGCAGCGCGTTCTCGCTGCTGCCGGCGCAGAACGCCTCGGGCAACTGGATCAAGATCGTGCAGCGGTTGCCGGTGCGCATTTCGGTCGACCCCAAGGATCTCGACAAGTACCCGCTGCGGATCGGATTGTCGATGGACGCCGAGGTGAACCTGCACAACCAGAAGGGCTCGATGCTGTCGCAGCGGCCGGTGCAGCACCCGGTGTTCAGCACCGGCGTGTACGCGCGCAACGATGCCGGTGCCGACCGATTGATTGCGCAGATCATCCATGCCAACGGCGGCCCGGCAGCCGCAACCAAGGCCCCCGCGCGCACTACGATCAGCGCGGCCCGTTGATGCGGTGACCCGGTGGTCACGGCTCCGCCCGTCGCGCGTGCAACTTCATCGGAACGGGCCCGCGCATGCCGGTCCGGCCCCGCTTCCCAGTACGGAACCCCTTGATGGCTTCGAACGCCGCCACCGCCACCCAGTCATTCGGTGAATTCAGGCCGGCCAGCCTGTCGCTGGCGACAATCGGCCTGTCGCTCGGCACCTTCATGCAGGTGCTCGACATGACCATCGCCAACGTGTCGCTGCCGACCATCGCCGGCAACCTCGGCGCCAGCCAGGACCAGTCCACCTGGGTGATCACGTCGTTCACCGTGGCGCAGGCCATCACGCTGCCGATGACGGGATTCCTGTCGCGCCGGTTCGGCGAGGTCAAGGTGTTCGTGTGGGCGGTACTGCTGTTTTCGCTGTTCTCGTTCGCATGCGGCATCGCCACCAGCCTGTCCATGCTGGTGATGTTCCGCGCGATGCAGGGCGCGGTGTGCGGGCCGATGTACCCGATCACGCAAAGCCTGATGGTGTCGATCTATCCGCGCGAGAAACGCGGCATGGCACTGGCGATCATCGCCATGATCACGGTGGTGGCGCCGATCGTCGGCCCGGTCGCGGGCGGCTACATCACCGACTCCTACTCGTGGCGCTGGATCTTCTTCATCAACATTCCGATCGGCCTGTTTGCGGCGAGTATGGTCGCGGTGCAGATGGGCAAGCGCGTCGAGCAGTTGCGGCGTGCGCGCATCGACTGGGTAGGCGTGGTCACGTTGATCCTGGGCGTGGGTTCGTTGCAGATCCTGCTGGACAAGGGCAACGATCTCGACTGGTTCCATTCCAACACCATCGTGGCGTTGGCGATCGTCGCCTCGATTTCGCTGGTGGTGTGGGTGATCTGGGAACTGACCGACGACGAACCGCTCGTGGACCTGCGGCTGTTCCGGCACCGCAACTTCGCGGCCGGCACGCTGGCACTGGTATTGGCTTTCGCGTTGTTCTTTTCGATCTCGCTGCTGCTGCCGCTGTGGCTGCAGAACGTGCTGGGCTACACCGCGCTGTGGTCGGGCCTCGCCGCGGCGCCCATCGGCGTGATCCCCATCCTGCTGACGTTCTGGGTGGGCAAGTACGCACACAAGTTCGACCTGCGTTGGCTGACGGCGTTTTCGTTCGCGGTGATGGGGTTCATCTGCTTCCGCTTCGGCAGCTTCAACACCGAGGTCGATTTCTGGGCCGTGGCGCTCACCGAACTGATGCTGGGCCTTGGCATCGCGCTGTTCTTCATGCCGATCCTGACCATCCTGTTGTCGGATCTGGAAGGCCAGGAAATCGCCGAGGGTTCGGGCTCGGCGACCTTCCTGCGCACCGTGGGCGCAAGCTTCGCCGTGTCCATCGTCACCTACCTGTGGACGCGCGGCGGCGTGGTCAGCCATGCCAACCTTGCCGAGCACATCAACCCGTTCAACGACGAGGTCCGGCAGGGCGTCGCGGCCATGGGCGGACAGTTGCAGCACTACGCGGTGGGCATCAACGGCGTCATCACCCAGCAGGGCATGCAGATTTCTTTCAACCAGATTTTCGATGGCCTCGGCGTCGGCTTCTTGCTCCTGATTGCGGTGGTTTGGTTGGCCAAGCCACCGTTCGTCGCGCGGCGCGGCGGACACTGAGGGGATCCCCTCCGATCCACGGCCGACATCGCAACTGCCTGCGCATCGGAAGACGGGCCATCGCTGGATCCTGACGATGGTGGCGTGGCGTTCAGTCGTCGCCGGCTGGTACCGGCACGGCACCAGATATTGCTGATGCGGCATCCGCGGCCACGGCCTCCGCCACCCGGATGCCGTCGACCGCCGCGGACAGGATGCCGCCGGCGTAGCCCGCGCCTTCGCCGGCAGGGTACAGGCCGCGGGTATTGAGGCTTTGCTGGTTCCCGGGCTGGCGGCGGATACGGACGGGTGACGAGGTACGGGTTTCAACCCCGGTCAACACGGCGTCGGCTAGGGCATAGCCGTGCACCTGGCGCGCAAAAACGGGAATGGCGGCGCGAATGGCGGCGATGGCGTAATCGGGCAGGGCGGTGGCAAGGTCGGTCAGGCGCACGCCGGGTTGGTACGAAGGCGTCACATCGCCCAGTGCGGTGGTCGCGCGACCGGCCAAAAAGTCTTCGACGCGTTGCGCCGGTGCGCTGTAATCGCGGCCGCCCAGCTCGAAGGCGTGCGTTTCCCAGTGCCGTTGCAACGCGACGCCCGCCAACGGGCCTTCGCCGTAGGCCGCGTAGTCGGCGGGCGTGATGTCGCACACCAGCGCCGCGTTGGCGTTGCGCTCGTTGCGCGAATACTGGCTCATGCCGTTGGTCACCACGCGGCCGGCTTCGCTGGTCGCGGCCACCACCGTGCCGCCGGGGCACATGCAGAAGCTGTACACCGAGCGGCCGTCCTTGCCGTGGTGGACCAGGTGATAATCGGCTGCGCCCAGCACCGGGTGGCCGGCCTGCGGGCCGAAACGCGCGTGATCGATCAGTGATTGCGGGTGCTCGATGCGAAAGCCGATCGAGAACGGTTTGGGTTCGAGATACACGGCGCGCGCGTCGAGCATCGCAAAGGTATCGCGGGCACTGTGCCCCGGCGCAAGGATCACGTGGTCGCTGCGCAGGATTTCGCCGCTGGCGAGGATGACGCCACGGAGGCGGCGCCCGCCATGCGTGTCGGTTTCGACCACCAAGTCATCAACACGCTGGCTGAAACGGATTTCGCCGCCCAGCGCCGTGATGCGTGCGCGCAGCTTTTCGACCATGCCAACCAGGCGGAACGTGCCGATGTGGGGCTTGCTGACGTAGAGGATCTCTTCCGGCGCGCCCGCGTCCACGAATGCCTTGAGCACCTTGCGGTCGTAGTGCTTCGCATCGTGGATGCCACTGTGGAGCTTGCCGTCGGAAAACGTGCCGGCCCCGCCCTCGCCGAACTGCACGTTGGATTCCTCGTGCAGGTGGCGTTGGCGCCACAGGTCCCAGGTGTCCTGCGTACGCTCGCGCACCGCCTTGCCGCGTTCCAGCACGATCGGCGCGAGCCCCGCTTCGGCCAGGATGAGCGCCGCAAAGATGCCGCACGGTCCGAAGCCGATGACGAGCGGGCGATGTGCGGGCTGGCGGGTGGCGTGCGGGATGGGGTGATAACGCGTGTCGGGCGCAATGTGCAGATCGCGGTCGTGCGCGTGCCGCGCCAGCAGCAGGGCTTCGTCCGTGACGTCCAGTTCCAGCGTGTAGATCAGCGCGATCGCACCGTGCTTGCGGGCGTCGTAGCCGCGGCGGAACACCCTGAACCCGCGCAGGGCCTCGCGTGGGATGCCGAGCCGTGCGCAAATGGCGGCGGGCAGCGCATCCGGGGCGTGATCCAGCGGCAACTTGAGGTTGGTGAGACGAAGCATGGCGTGACACGCTGAACAGGTGGACGCGATTCTCGTGCGCGTGGGCGTCGGAGTCGAGCGCGGCGGCAGGAGCGGAACCGCGACTGACGAATCCCCGCTCGGTCATCGCCCTGCCTGCCTGTGACCCAACGTCGGTACGTGTCGCCTCTGGGTGTGGCAAATCTTGCATCCGCGGGTCGAACTCGCCGTCGGGAACATCGAGGCGTGGCGACGGGCTGCAGCCGGCATGTGCGTCTACGTCTTGCTGCGCAGCCGTTCCACCAGGGCGCGCAGGGCGGCGACAGGTGCTTGCCGACCAGCGCGAACATTTGCCCCACCATGGGCTCCGGTGGCCAGGTCAGAACGCGACGGTTCCGCCGGGCTTGAGCACGCGCAGCATTTCCCGATCGTCTGGTCCGGACGCGGTTGCACGCGCGATACCGGTCGCTCGGGATGTCGCGTCGCGACGTACGCGTGCCTGGCAAGCGGTTGGCATCGCGCTCAGCTTGCCTTGCGCCAATTGACCTTCACCACGGAGTCGTTTTCCTTGACCGGCTCGGACAGGTGCGCATTGCCGGATCCCGTCATGGTGATGAGCGACGCCGCAGCAAGGTTGTCGAAGTTCAGGCTGCCACCCGCGATGCACTCGTCGAAATAGCACGCCGCGTAGTCGGTGAGATTGGCCACGGCGTTGTTGACGGTGGGGCGTTCCACGATCCACTCGGCCACGTTGCCGGTGAGCGCGGTGCGGCTGGGAGCCGTGATTTCGAAGCGGGTCCCCACGCCGGTCGATTGATTGCTGAAGCTAACCGTCGCGTGCGTCGCGGAGTCGGCGCAGATCAGGCAATACATCACGTCGCCCGGTGCGACCGGCAGGTTCGAAATCTTGACTTCGCCCGCCGGGAACCACTCCCACCATGTGTAAACCTGTGTGCTCGTGAAGAACCAGACTTTGGTGATTTGGGTTTCGGTGCCGGCCTGCAAAACGTCCGCGGAGTTCCAGCCGTCGATGCCAACCCACTCGGATGCGTAGAACGTGCCATCGCTGGGGGCGTTGGGACTTGGGACTGTCCACTGCCCGCCGACAAAGCGGTACGGCTTGTTCACCGGTGCAAAAGTTGCCGCCCCGGACCAGTTGGAGGAAGTCGCATTCGCCACGCGCGAAGCGGCGGTTTTCGCCTGCAACCGGGTGGCGCGTCCGGTACGCAGTGGTCCGTGGCTGATGTTCTCGCGGTGCTCGAATTCGGGCATGATCCAGAGCCGGGTGCGGCCGATCGCACGTTCCCAAAGTTGCGCCAAGCGGGGCTCGGTTCGGGCATCGGGGCGTCGCGGAAGCCGCAACGCCGCCAGCTTGCGCGGTGAGGCGGACAACGGATCAAAACCTGCCGGCAGCGCGCCGAAGCCCCTTACCTTGAAACCTTTTGACGTCAGCGTCCGTGGCAGCGGAGCTGCTTGCGGAGCGTGGGGCCGGCGACCGGGCCGGGGGGTGCCTTGCCGTTTGCGTGTGCGTTTGATTGCCATGCGACGTCTCCTTGTGGCGGCATGCGGGGTGGTGCCCGTGCGCCGGGGCCGGTATCAGGGTTCCGCCACGGTCGCCGGCGGACAGCAGCGGTATTCCTGCGATTTGTCCAGCAGCGCGATCTGCTTCTGCAGCAGCTGGTTTTCCAGCTTCTTGCGTTCGATGTCGAGTTCGATGGATTGCAGCTTGGTGGACTCGCACACGTTGCAGTCATCGAGGCATCCCTTGACCAGGACGCCGGGGGTTGGCAGCGACGACTGGCGCACGAACGAATAGCGCTTCCTGGCGTCATCCGATACCTTGCCGCCGCTGTCGAGCAGTCCCTGGTTGGCGAGTTCCCGCTGTACCTGGATCAAGGCTTCCGCACGCAGCGCCGCCACAGGGAAGGGGCTTTGCGTTTGCGGGCGAATGGGAACCGCTGCAAGCAACCGGTCGTTGCCGGCGACGCGGGTGGCCGCCTCCAGGTAGGTGGCCTGCCGATCCGGATTGGTCGAAAGTACGCCGTTGGAAAGTACGCCGACGCCGGTGCTGGCCGCCATCGGAGTGGCGGCCACGCGGGTGAAGTCGTTGGCGGGGTCGGTATCCATCATCACCCGCAGGTCGATCGCTGCGAGTGTGTAGCTGAGTGTCTGGGTCTTGTTGATCTGGTAGAAGAAGAACGTCACCGCGTGGCAGTCGTTGCCGTTCTGGAACTCGCGTGAGGCGGATTCGTACTGGTCCTGCGACTCGCTTTCGGTGTGGGTGCGGCTTTGCGCCTCGCCTATCGATACGCTCGAAGCCTTGCGCACGCCCATTTCGGCGGCACGCGTCGAAGACTGCGCATGCTGGCTGTGCTCGCCCAGGAAGTCTGCGACCGAACTCGAATCGAAGTTGCCGCTCATGCTGGCGGAGCCGCCCAGGCCGAAGATATTGACGCCGGCATCGGCCTTGCCGTCGACGTGGGAGTGCGACTGGTTGCTCGAATGCGCGGTATCCCGCGAGTTGACGTCGAACAGCGAGTCGCTCATCTGTTGCATGAAGAATGATTCTTCCGACGACTGCGAGTTGCGATAGCCAAACTTGCTTTCGCTGTCATAGGTGAATTTGGTGCGGCGGTCGGAGGTGAACAGCCGCACCTTTTCACCTGGCAGCAACGTTGTGGTGTACAGCACGTCGCCGAGCGCGAGCGGCCCCCGGCAGCGTTTGAGCTGGAAGTGCAGTTTCACTTCGACCGGGATGGGCTGGGTGGGCCGACCCGCTCGCATCTGTGCGCCCACAGCGGCCCAGCAGGTCAACCGGTAGAAGAAATCCAGCTCGTCGCAGGCATTGTCCGGTTCAAGCGTCGGACAGCACGGCACGGGTTGTTTGTGGACATCGGTTTGCGCGGACATGGGGTGCTCTCCGGTGAAGTGGCGGGAACGGTTGGTGGGCTATGCCTGCCGACGGAACAAGCCTTTGCCCAGCAGGCCCGTGACGTCGCGTGCATCGACGGGTTGGATCAGGCTGGATGCCGCGAATCGATACGCGCGTCCACTGACGGTCCCGCGCACCACGATGGGTGCCGCGCCGAGGTAACGCACGCGGACCGGTGTGCTGGTTGCCGCCGCGCGCACGGGGCCAGGCGTTATGTGTAGCCTGACGGGCGGCGCCAGCGACGCCATCTGGTTACTCCGCAGAATCATCCTGCCTTGGCCGCAGCACGTCATGATCGTGGTTCCCCGGAAAATCCGGCGGCTGCAATTTCCATTCGGGTGGCTCCCTGCCCAGGCGCTCCAGCAAACCTGCGGCGCCGGAAATCGC
Organism: Rhodanobacteraceae bacterium; assembly: GCA_025924775.1. Classification (GTDB taxonomy): domain Bacteria; phylum Pseudomonadota; class Gammaproteobacteria; order Xanthomonadales; family Rhodanobacteraceae; genus 66-474. The sequence continues at coordinate 21,492 of JAICHS010000004.1, read as the reverse complement.
AAGCCAGACTGGAATCCACGCCCACAACGAATGGGTCACCATGAAGGTGAAGGGCGCCGCAACCCACAGCGACAGGCATTGAAAGCAATCCATCATCTTGCCGGCCTGGCTCGTGCCCAGCATCGCCCGCAGCCGCAATATCGCGTCGAGCGGGCCGTCCTCCGCCGTCAGCAGGTGCGTGACGCGCCAAGTCGCAAGGATCGCCACGGCGATGCTGAAGGGTGGAGTCCATGCATCCATGTTGTGCGTGCCTGTGGTGGCGCATGACCGTGCTCCTGCCTACGCTGGTTCCGTCTTGCCTTCCGCGCACACCTCCGAACAAAGTCCCGGGCGCAGCACCGTGAAGGACAGTTCGAACTGGTTGGCGTGGCGGGTGGTCGGGTCGTCGCAGTCGCCGTCACTGGTGCGCTTCCAGGCCCACAGGCGAAGCAGGTACGCGCAGCATGCCGGGAAATCCGATCCACGCAACGTGACCTTGAAGTCGCCGCCGTACCACAGTGCCCGCGGCGCGCCCTGCGCCAGCGCCTGGCTGTAGCTGGGCCCGACTTCCGGTGTCGAATCGGGGGCCAGGGTGCCGACGCCACCCGCGGCATCCACGTACAGCGGCGCGGTGAGGTAGAACGCCTGGTTGGCCCCGTATTCGGCGCGCAGCCAGTAGCCACCGAGGTGTCCGTCCTGCACGGTTGGCGGACAGGTCACGCTGAAGTGGATGGTGAGCGTGTCGCTGGACTCCAGCCGTGTGATATCGCACGCGGATACGCATGCCTGGTTGGGTTGGCCTTCGTTTTTCCAGATCTCCCGGATGTAGCAATCGGGTTCGATCGTGCATTTGTGGATCAGGCTGCCACACGCGTGCTCGATCTTGCATGGCGCGAGCGGCGCCGGACCCGGGTGCGTGAGTCCCTGGTTGTCGATGCGCACATACACGCGCTCCGCCGAGGCCTCGCCGCAGGTGGGCAGGATGCGCTCACTGGCGGCGATGAGGTTGTCGGACGCATCCGCCGCGAAGGCATCGAATTGCAGCTGGTACAGTGCATCCGGGGTTAATCCGGGCTGGGTGGAGTCGAACTGGAACAAGGTGGCGTAGTCGCTCCAGAGCACCTGCCCGCCGAAGCGCGGGATGGTGGGGTGGGTGTCTTCGAAATGGCGCCGGGTGATGATTACCATCTGTCCGTTTTTGAGCCCCGGCGTGAACGCTACGGGCACGAAAGCCGTGCCGTCCCAGTAGCTGCGGGTAAACCCGGCAAACGCGGGAGGTGGAAGATCGGTCCATGGCCCGCCGTCCCTGGAATACTGCACTTTGAAGTAGTCCACGTCCCAACCGACGCCGCCCTGGATCTGCAATGTGCCGTAGAACGGGTTGTCCTTTAATGGATCGCTTGCCGCCGCGGTCGTGTGTGCGAAGCCGCGCAAGTCGGGCGGACCGGCGTCGGCGCTGATCTCGTCGATCGGGGTACACCCGACCCAGGTCAGCTTCAGGCATTCGGGGCACTCGGGATCGCGACAGGTCGGAATGCAGCAGGCCAGATCGTTGGCGATCAGCGTGACGTTGAGCGTGGTTGGAATGTCCCAACGGGTCTGGGCGTTGGTTTCCGACACGATCACGCTGAGGCGGTCGCCGCAGCGTTGGGTGGCGCGGAACATCACGTCGGGTGCGCAATCGCTCCAATCCCACCACGGCCAGATGCGCAGTGCCGCCAGTTCCGGCGACGGTGGCAGCGCTGCGCGCAGGGACGCGGCCGACAAACCTGCGACAGCCGGTTGCGTGCTTGCCAGCGAGACGACGCCCTGCGTCGCGGCAGACAACACCGAACCCGGCAGGCTGGCGGCGCCGCCCAGCAGCCGCTGGAAGATCGCCGGATCCGGAACCGGTCCCGGTGGCAGCGGCGGTAGCGGTGGCTGCACCGTGGCGAGCAATTGCTGGATGCGCGCGGCGATGTCCGGATCAACCGCCGGATGCTCGCGCAGCCACGGCAGCCAGCGCAAACAGCACCAGCGGAACTGCATGTGGAAATTGCCGTTGGTGTCGGTGGTTGCGCTGGTGATCTGGTCGCGCCAGTACCACCACCAGAAGCGGTCCACGTCGTACGCCTCGACCACGGCACCGGGTACCGGCTCGTCGCAGAACGTCCAACGGTGCCGGGGCGCATCGAAGTGCCAGTGGCGGCACACGATGCGGCCGTTGATGGTGTAGGTCCGGCAGCAGACCAGCCAGCATTGGTAGATGGCTGCGGCGACCGCGATGCGACCGAGCTTCAGGTCGGCAGACTTCACGGCCGCCGGCTTGGCACTGGCGCGCGCGCTGGTGTCAGGCTTGTCATGGCCGAATTCAACTACGTGCTTGACGCTGTCGATTGCCAGCAGTTCGCGATCCGCCACGTTGGGCCCGACAAGCAACGTCACCGGGCAGGGCAGGCGCGCACCCGGCAGTACGGGCGGTTCGAACTCGACTTCGAAGGGTAGCCGCCGCTGTCTGGCTGCGCCGGCCTTCAACACGGATGAGCCGAGGATCTTGTCGTCGCGCACGACTGCGACGCGCAAGTCCATGTCCGGGTTGTACTGTTCGTCCGGAACCTGACCGAGGTCAAGTTCGCCGACAATCTTGGCCATGACTTGTCTCTCCCGCGCCCGCCGCGCGGTCGCTCCCCGGAGGTGGAGCACGCAGTTTCGGAGCCTTGGGCAAGACAGCGTTAGAACCGGGCTGCGTTCGAGTAAAAGATTTCTGCGCCGCGGGCCGGATGCCTCAACCACCCAGAGGTTGCGTCGCGATACCGAGACGCCGGTAGTGGCTGGCAGACACGCCGACGATGCGCCTGAACATTCTGCCGAAATGGGACAGGTCGTTGAAACCCACCGCGTAGGCCACCTGGGATACCGAGGCCTGCGGTTCGGCGAGGAAGTCGCGCGCCTTGGCGATGCGGTAGTGCAGCAGGAAATGGCGGAACGAGACGGCTTGCTCGCGATGGAAGTCGCGGCTGAACTCCGACACGCACAGGTGGCAGGTTTCCGCAACGATTTCGATCGGGCAGCGCTCGGCGTAGTGTTCGCTTATCCAGGCGACCGCGGGGGCGGTTCGCGGTGCGGCCACCAGTGGCTTGCGCAAGTGGCCCGCGGGTGCGACCAATGTCGGCGGGATCGCGTGGACGAGCCAGCCGTCGCGGTACGCCGCCTGGCTGGCATGCGCCAGTGCACCGACTAGGTTCGCAAGCGTGGCGGTATCGATCGGTTTGACCCGGTAGTCCCAGACGCGCGTGCGGAACGCCCAGATCGCGAGGGCCTCGGAGTGGAACTCCGTCAGCATCAACAGGGGCAGCTCCGGGAACGCGCACCGCATTTGCGGCACGATCCGAAGTCGCGTCCGGTCCGGGTAGTCGTATTCGACGCAGATGAAATGCGGCCGGTGTGCGTGCACCGCGGCGGGGACTGCTTCGAGCGTAGTGACGTGCACGCCATCGAGAACGGACTGCGCGTCCAGAAACAAGCCGTGCCGTTGCGGCACGCAGCACAAGTCGATCCAAACCACGCGGGGGGTAGCCATGGCCCGTACCCTGCACGTATCCCCCCGGTTTCAGGCGCATCATGTTCCGTCGATCGATGGGTGTCCAGAGGGCGTGAGTCGCCGGATGTTCCCGCTGGAAGTGGAACCACCGCAGCGCCCTCACGTTGGAACATCCGCTTGCTGCCAACCGGGGGCAATACGTGGAAACCGATTCCGGCAGCAGACTCCCGGTTCCTCGCGAAGGACCGGATGAAGCCTGGACCTGGCTTGGCTACTTGCTGCGCAGCCGTTCCACCAGGGCACGCAGGGTGGCTTGGGCTTCGGGCGCAAACCAGCCGTCGAGGAAAGCGTCGACCGGCAACGATGCGGGATCGTCGAACAGGCGCGCGAGATCGGCGCGCGCGAACGCGCGGGTCGCCAGCATCGCCTGGCGCGGCAACTGCAGCAGCGACTCCAGCCATGCCAGCGCGCGCGTCACGACGTGGCCGACGTCGGTCAGCTCGTCCACCAGTCCCGCGGCCAAGGCTGCGTTGGCATCCAGCATGGCGCCCGCCACCAGCAGGCGCTCGGCGCGTCGGGGACCGACCAGCCTGCGCATGGCCGCCTGGATGCAATCGGGCACGCTCAGGCCGACCTGCACTTCGTTGAGGCCGATCCGGAATTCGCCGCGCGCCATCACGCGGTAGTCGCAGAACAGTGCAAGCACCGCGCCGCCGGCCGGGCTGTGGCCGGTGACGGCTGCCGCGACCGGTACCGGGCAGCGTGCCAGGGCCGCGCACAAGCCGAAGAAGTCGCCCCAGAACGCACGCATTGCGGCGCGGTCGAGCTGCAGCAGGGCGGGCAGATCGAGCCCGGCCGAAAACAAACCGGCTGAGCCCGATAACACCAGTGCCGCCGCGCCGTCGCGCGGCGCTTGCTCTATCGCCTGTTTCAATGTGCCGACCAGCACTGGATCGAGCGCGTTGACCGGTGGGCGCGCGAGCTTCAGTTCGAGGATGGCGTGGTCGTGCCTGATTTGTTCGAGCATGGGGATTCCGGATCTGCTGCGTGAAAGATTTGACGTGGCGTGGCGCCGGCCCCTCACCCCAACCTCTCCCCAAGCAAGGAGCGCTTGGAGGAGAAGGAGGAGGTTTCATGAAGCGCCCGGCGTTTCAGGCTTTTCCCGATTCCCGGCTCACGAGTCCTGCGCCGTCCATGTGTACTTCACCGTATAGGTGAGCGTCGCGCTGGCGTGTGCCGGTACCGACACCTTGAATTCCAGCAACTGTGGCGTCTGCTTCGCGGGTTTCAGGCTGGACGTCGCGAGCGTCCATTCGCGCCAGCGGTTGGGGTGCTCGCGTACGGTCACCGTGCGCGCCGCATCGCCGCCGTTGGTCAGGGTGATGCGGTAGGCCTCGCTCAGGTTGCGTGCGTTGGCGTCGACGTGGAACGCGGTACGCTCGCGGCTGGCGCGCAGGTCGAAGCTTTGCCCCAGCTCGACGGATACACGTTGGCCCTTGGGCGTGTCGGCGACGCCGCCTTCGCCCAACAGCGCGGGCGCACCATCGCGATCGGTGGTCCAGGCGCGCAAGGTGCCGGCCGGCAGGTTGTCCGGGGCGGTGAACGCAAGCGTGCTCGCGATCGCCCGATCGCGATAATCCTGCGCGCCGTAGTCGTTGAGGTTCGGGCGCGGCGGGAAACCCGCGCCGCCATCCTCGACCACGTATTCGCGCTGGCAGGCAAGGTCCTGCTCGGGATACAGCGGCGTCAGCGTGACCGTGTCGTTCGGCAGATTGACCGTGCCGGGCAGGGCAAAGCTGCGGTAGTCGCCGAGTGATGCCTGCTCGGGCATGGCCTGCGCGGCCATCGGCGCGGGTGCCTTGGCCATGCTGTACATGCGTACGCCGCGGTTGCCCAGATTGACCTGGCCTGCGACCAGCTGGATCGTGGCCGTGGTGTAGTCGCGGCCACTGCGGTTGGCGATGCTGGCCTGGGGCTTGAATTGCATCCGGCAGCGGGTGCCGCCCGCCAGCTTCGCGGTGTAGGCCGCGCGCCAGCCCAAGCCCGAGGTGGTGTAGGTGAGCTGCGCGTTGCGCTGGCCCGAGCCTTTGGCATCGACGTCCAGCAACAGGCTGCTGCCACCGGATACCGCATCCGCCGGCAGCGTCAACGACGCGTACTGGTGCACCAGGTGCACCTTGCCGTCCGCCGTGCGGACCAGTACCCCGCTGTCCGAGGCTCCGACCAGGGTGCCGCGAAGCCCGCCGTCCGGACCTCCCGTCGTCACCACGTGCACGGTTTGCCCGATCGCGCCGTCCAGCGCGCCGCCCGTGCTGGCGTTGGCCAGCAGCACGCGCTGGCCCAGTATGCGGGTTGCGGGGCCCGCGCCGAAGTTCACCGCGATGGCTTCGGGGTCGAGCGTCGCGGGCAGGTCTCCGATCCGGATGGTGTGATTGCCCGCGGCAACGTCGATTGGCCGCTGCTCGTGCACCAGCGCGTGGCCGGCGTCCAGCGTGCCCTGGGCGCCGCCGGAAAACAGCGCGTCGGCACCCGCGGCGTAAATCGTCAAATGGGTGTTGCCCGCGGCGAACGCGGCGGGTGCCGTCAGTACCGCGGTTACCGCGGCGCAAAGCAATCGACGTGACATGCTGGAACTCCCTGGTGTCGGTGTTTGCGTCGATGATAGACGCGGTGGCGAACCGCGTGCGTCCGTGGCGCCGGGGTCACTTGCCGGACTGGGCACCTTCCAGCAACTTGACGATGGTGGCGTGGTCGGGGGCACGCAACAGACGGGGTGCCAGGGCGCGCAAGGCACCGCGGTCACAGCGTGACAACGCGTCGCGCTGCGCAAGGATGCGGTCGGGCAACATGCTGAAATCCTCCAGCCCGAGGGCGATCAACACCGCCGCGAACGTGGGGTCGCCCGCGATCTCGCCGCACAGGCACACCGGCTTGCGCGCGATGCGGGCGCGCCCGATCACCCATGCCAGCAGGCGCAGGACGGCGGGATGCGCCGGCTGGTACAGCGTGCCCAGCTGGTCGTTGTTGCGGTCGGCGGCCAGCACGTACTGGGTCAGGTCGTTGCTGCCGATGGCCAGGAAATCGGCAACTTCCAGCAACGCCCGCACGTTGAGCGCGGCGGCCGGCACTTCCACCATCGCGCCGATTTCGAACTGGTCGGGAATTTCGTGCCCGGCAGTGCGCAGGTCGCGCGCGCAAGCCTCGACCAGGCGCCGGACTTCGACCAGTTCGGCCGCGTCGGTCACCATCGGCACCAGGATGCGTACCGGGCCGTAACAACTGGCGCGCAGGATCGCGCGCAGCTGCGTGACGAATACGTCGAGTTGGCGCAGCGACAGGCGCACGCCGCGCACGCCCAGCGCGGGATTGGGTTCCGACGCCATCACCAGGCCCGAGCCGTCGGCCTTGTCCGCGCCCAGGTCCAGGGTGCGCAGGGTCACCGGCAGCCCGCCTGCGCCCAGGACCACGTCGCGGTACGCCGCAAACTGGTCGTCTTCGCTGGGCAGGCCGTCGTGCGCCAGGAACAGGAATTCAGTGCGGTACAGGCCGATGCCGGCGACGCCAAGGCCGCGCGCCCGCTCGATGTCCTCCGGGCGTTCCGCGTTGGCAAACAGCCGCAGCTTGTGGCCGTCGCGGGTGTACGTTTCCGCGCCCGCGAGCTGGGCCAGGCGCTGGCCTTCGCGCAAGCTGTCCCGCTGCCAGGTGCGGTATTGCGCAAGATCCTGGGCGGCGGGATGCACCACCACTTCGCCGCGCACGCCGTCGACCAGCGCGAGATCGCCATCGCGCAGGTCTTCCAGGACCCGCTCGACGTTGACCAGCATCGGCAGGTGCAGACTGCGTGCCAGGATCGCGCTGTGCGAATAGGAGCTGCCCGAACCTGCGACCACGGCGAGGATGCCGTGGCTGGACAGGTGCGCAAGTTCGCCGGGCGCGACGCTTTCGGTGACCAGGATCTCGCCCACGCGCGTCGCCAGCTTCTTTTCCTCGCTGCTGGTCTGCCGCGCCAGCGCACTCTGCACGCGAGCGATCACGTGGCCCACGTCTTCGCCGCGGCTGCGCAGGTAGGGGTCGTCCATGTCGTCGAACACCGCCACCAGTCGGTCGCGCTGCGCCTTCAGGGCGGCGGAGGCGCGGTAGTGGCCCTTGCGGATCATCGCGCGCAGGCTCGCGATCAGTTCGGGGTCATCCAGCAGTTGCGCGTGCGCATCGATGAACTCACCGACTTCGCGTGCCAACGCGCCGTGCAGCTTGCGGCGCAGCTCGGCCATGTCTTCGCGCGCCAGCGTGAACGCCCCTTCGAGCCGGGCGACTTCGGCCTCGACCTCGGCGTCGGGCAGCGGCGTGTTGTCGATGCTGAAGCGTGCCGGTTGTTCCAGGCGCACGCGCCCCAGCGCCATGCCCGGCGCCGCTGGGTTGCCGGTCAGGACGCGCCTCATGCGCCCTCGTCGAATTTGCGCTCGAACAGCGCAGCCACCGCATCCAGCGCCTGCGATTCATCCGGGCCTTCGGCGCGCAGGGTCAATGGCGTGCCGATGCCGGCGGCCAGCATCATCACGCCCATGATGCTTTTGGCGTTTACCTCGCGGCCCGCGCTGATCAGCCAGACGGTGGATTTGAAATCCTGCACCAACTGCACCAGCTTGGCTGACGCGCGTGCGTGCAGCCCCAGCTTGTTGCTGACCACGATTTGCTGTTCGACCATGGAGCGGAGTCCGCGCGCCGTGTTTGCCTGACACTACGGTACCAAAACGCGTCCGCGGAATCCCGGACGACGCGTTGCGCGAAGGGCTTTCGGGAGGGTCAGACGGCCCGGTCGATGCAGATGCCGCCGCGCCCGCCGCTGGCGGCGACTTCAGCCAGCTCGTCCAGCGGCTTGTCGGGGTAGTTGAGCACCCGCAGCAGCATCGGCAGGTTCAGGCCCGACACGCAACGTGCGCGGACACCCAAGCCTGCCAGCTTGTTGGCGATGTTGCACGGCGTTGACCCGTACAGGTCGGACAGCACCAGCACGCCACCGCCGTGGTCGAGTGCGCGTGCGGCGCGTGCGGCGGCGGGCAGGGAGGCTGACGGGTCGTCGTTGGCGCCGACTTCCAGCGTGTCGAGCTGGCAAGGCAGGCGCGGCATCACGTGCTGTGCGGCGGCGATCAGTGCGCGGCCGATCTCCTCGTGGGTCAGCAACAGGATGCCGGCCGGGGTCGGGTCGGCGTGTTGGATAGCGGTGGCCGTATTCATGGCAAGGCTGGGCGAAGGACTTGTGGGTACCTGCAAGATTCAGTCCAATCGCTGCAGCCGGTTACTCGAGTTCGCGGTGGAAAGTGAGCACCTGGTCACGGCTCGCCCGATAGTGTTCGGCAAGGCGCTCGGCCAGGTAAACCGAGCGATGGCGACCGCCGGTACAGCCGATGGCGACCGTCAGGTAACCCTTGTCTTCACTTTCAAAACGCGGCAACCAGGCATCCAGGAAACGTCGGACGTCAGCTAGGTATTGTACTACGAGGCCCTGGGCATCCAGAAACTCGCGGACGGGCGCGTCCTTGCCGGAAAATGGCCGCAAAAGCGGGTCCCAGTGCGGGTTCGGCAGGCAACGTGCATCGAACACGAAATCGCAATCCGGTGGCAACCCACGGCCGTAGGCGAACGATTCGAACATCAGGGTAAGGGCGCCGGACGAGGCCCCGAAGTCGGTCGCGATCCGCCGCCGCAACTGGTGCACGTTGCTGTCACTGGTATCGATCGAGCGGTTGGCGATGGCCAGCAGGGGGCGCAGGCGGCGGCGTTCCTCGGCAATCGCGTCCACCAGCGAGCGGCCGTCTTCCGACAGCGGATGGCGACGGCGACTGCTGGCGTAGCGCTTCAGCAGCACCGCGTCGCTGGATTCCAGGAACACCAGCTCGGCGTCCGCGCCGGCCTCGGCCAGGCGCGACAGCGCTTCGGGCAGGCGTTCCAGGTCGCCGCGGCTGCGCACGTCCACGCCCACCGCGACGCCGCGCGGCGGTTCGCGACCGGCGTCGGTCAGCGCCCGATACAGCGAGGGCAGCAGGCCAGTCGGCAGGTTGTCCACGCAATAGAAGCCGAGATCCTCGAAGGCGCGCAGGGCGACGGTCTTGCCGGCGCCGGACAGGCCGGTCAGTACCACCACGCGCGGGCGTTCTGGCGAAGTGTTTTCGGTCGGCATGGCGGTTACCCCGGTTGGCGTTGCAGGCGTGCGGCCTGGCGGTCCATGAAAATGCGGGCCTGGTCGATGCCCTGCGATTTCAGCATGTGGCTGCGCACCGCGGCTTCGACCAGCACCGCGAGGTTGCGGCCCGGCGCGACGGGCAGGGTGATCTGCGGAATCTTCACGTCCAGCACCTCGTGCACGCCGACGTCGCCGGTCAGGCGCACCATCGCGTCCTCGGGTTCGTTGCCGGCGGGGCGCAGGTGCACGATCAGGCGCAGGTACTTGGAGCGCTTGACCGCGGTGTGGCCGAACATCTCGCGCACGTTGAGCACGCCGAGTCCGCGTACTTCCAGCAGGTCACGCAGGATTTCCGGGCACGCGCCATCCAGCACGTCCGGCGCGATCAAGGTGAACTCGGGCGCGTCGTCGGCCACCAGCCGATGGCCGCGCGTGATCAGTTCCAGCGCGAGCTCGCTTTTGCCGCTGCCGGGCGTGCCGGTAATCAGCACGCCGATGGAATGCACCTCCATGAACACGCCGTGCAGCGTCACCTGCGGCGCCAGCGCGCGCGCGAGCTTGTACTGCAGGAAGGTCAGGATGTCGTGGCCACGGCGTGCGCTGACCCACAGCGGCGTGTTGGTTTCCTCGGCGGCCTCGCGCAGGTCCGCGGGCACCGCCTGGTCCTTGGTGACGATCAGCGCGACCGGCTGCTGGGCGAAGATCTTCTGCACGGTTTCCCAACGTTGGCGCGAATCGAGGCCGTCGAGGTAGTTGAGTTCCTCACCGCCGACGATCTGCAGCTTGTTGGGATAGATGATGTTGAGGTAGCCGATTTCGGACGGCCGTCGTTGGCCCGGACCGCCGGCCTGCAGCATGCGGTCGGCACCCGACTGGCCCGCGACCCAGCGCAGGGCCATGCGTTCCTTGATGTCTTCGAACAGTTCGCTGGCGCTGAGTCGGTTCACTTCTCGTCCCCGCCCGCAAGGATCGCGGGCGGAGAACATTGTGCCAGTGTCGGTGCGCGGTTGTGTCGGCACCGGCCTCTCGCCCAACGACGAAACCGTTGGCGAAAGGAGGACAGCTTGGCGAAAAGTCAGGCCATGGACGGCCGGGGTGGTCTATGTGGCTCCTCGATCCAGACGATTTCGGCAACACTTGTCGGAGCCGCGATCAGGGACGATCGCACGAGTTATGCCAGGTTGCGGATATCGTCGCGATCGTGCGTCGCCTTCTTGTCCTTGTGCCTGCGCACCTGCGCGGCCAGCTTGTCGAACAGCGCATCGATGGCCGCGTACATGTCCTGGTGCACCGCATCCGCGTGCAGGATCGCGCCACCCGTCGCAAGCGTGGCTTCGGCGCGGTTGGCCAAACGGTTCTTTTCCACCTCCAGCACCACGTTGAGCGAAGTCACATTGTCGAAGCGACGCAGCAGGCGTTCACCGCGCGCGTCGATCTTGTCACGCAGGGCCGGGGTGATTTCGATCTGGTGACCGCTGACCTGGGTTTGCATGGTTGACTCCTGTGCTTGGAGGTGTGGAGACCCGGGGCCATTCCCGGATCTGGCGCCACCGTTGGCGCCGGTTGTGGGTTGTTTTTGTCTTGCCTGTTCCTTGTGATCGTGGCGCGTTGGAAAAGTTGCATCGCGCGCTGGTGTCAGCCTGCCGCAGGTGGCGTGAACTTTCCGTTCAACGCGCGCGCAGGCGCTCGCTGGAGCTGGGGATGCGCATCTGCTCGCGGTATTTGGCCACGGTGCGGCGCGCCACCTGGATACCGCGCCGGTTGAGTTCCGCGGTGAGGGTCTGGTCGGACAACGGCTTGATCGGGTCTTCCTCGTACACCAGCTTTTTGATCATCGCCTGGATCGCGGTGGCCGAGGCGCTGCCGCCATCTTCGGTGGCGACACTGGACGAGAAGAAATGCTTGAACTCGAAGGTACCGCGCGGCGTGTGCAGGTACTTGCGCGTGGTCACGCGTGAAATGGTGGATTCGTGCATGCCGAGTTCCTCGGCCAGTTCGCGCATCACCAGCGGCCGCATGGCCTCGGGGCCGAAGTCGAGAAAGGCGCTCTGGGTACGCACGATGGCCTGGGCCACCTTCAGCAGCGTATCGGCGCGCGCCTCCAGGCTTTTCATCAGCCAGCGGGCCTCCTGCAACTGGCCGCGCAACCACGCGGCGTCGCTGCGCTGCGCGCGCGCGATCAGGCCGCAGTAGTGTTGGTTGATCGCCAGGCGCGGCTGGCAGTCCGGCGACAGCGACACCCGCCAGCGGCCGCCGACCTTGACCGCATAGGCGTCGGGCGTGACGTATTCGGTCTGGGTGGGATCGAAGCGCGAGCCGGGGCGCGGGTCCATGGCGCGCACCAGCGTGATGGCCGCGATGACTTCGTTCTCATGGGCGCCGAAGCGGCTGGCGAGCTTGGCGACGTCGCGCCGTGCCAGCAGGTCCAGTTCGCTGGCGACGATCGCGCGCGCGAGCTCGCGGCCTTCGGTGGCCGGGTCGAGCTGCCCGAGCTGGGCGTCCAGGCAATCGCCGAGGTCGAGGCTGGCCACGCCGACCGGTTCGAAGTGCTGGATGCGCACGCGCACGGCCTCCGCCTGGTCCTTGCCGACCGGGGGTTCCAGCGTCGCAAGCGCCGCGAGCACGGGCTCGAGCCCCTCGCGCAGGTAGCCGTCGTCGTCCAGCGCATCGATGATGGCCGCGGCGATGGCGGCTTCGCGCGCGGAGAGACCACTGAGATTGGCCTGCCACTGCAGGTGGTCGCGCAGGTTCTCCGGCGCGGCGTCCTGCGGCTCGAACTTGTCGTCATCGTCGAAGTTGCGACTGGACTGCGCCCACTCGACCACCTGCGGCGAGCTTTCGTCCCAGTAATCGTCGTCTTCGGAAGCGCTTTCCTTGCGGCTGTCGTCGGCAGGGCCGTCAGCCTCTTCCGGCGTCGCGGCCTCGACCTGGTCCTCGTCCTCGGAATCCGGGTCGTCAAGATCGATCAGTGGATTGGCTTCGGCCAGCTCACGCAGCTCGACCTGAAGTTCGATTTGCGACAACTGCAACAGCCTGATCGCCTGTTGCAACTGTGGCGTCAGGGACAACTGCTGCGACTGGCGAAGCTGGATGCCTGGCTTCATGACTACTTTCGTGGACAGTCACCTGCATCCTATACCACGGTCACACTCGTGGATAGTGCATGGGCACGGTTTTTGCTTTCGCGAGTGCCAACTGCTGCCGGATTTTCCCTGTATCCGCTACGCGCCTGCCGCGGAAAGTCAGGCCAGGGATGGCCGTTCCGGTATCTGTTGACTGCGAATTTCGAAGGGTACTCAGGGGGTGTTCGACGCGGCGATCATGGATGATCGCATTACATATGAAACTCGTGGCCGAGGTACACCTCGCGCACCAGCTTGTGCGCCAGGATCTCGGCTGGCGTGCCGCGCGCCAGCACTTTGCCTTCGTTCAATATGTACGCGTGCTCGCAGATGCCCAGCGCTTCGCGCACGTTGTGGTCGGTCACCAGCACGCCGATGCCGCGGTCGCGCAGGTGTCGCACGATGCGCTGGATTTCCCCCACCGAAATCGGATCGACGCCGGCAAAGGGTTCGTCCAGCAGCATGAAGCGCGGGTTGGCGGCCAGCGCACGGGCGATTTCCACGCGCCGGCGCTCGCCACCGGAAAGGCTGATGCCCTTCTGGCGGGCGATGTGTCCGATCTTCAGTTCGTCCAGCAGCGCGTCCAGTTCATGCTGGCGCGCGTCGGGCGCAAGGTCGGCCCGCAACTCCAGCACCGCCATGATGTTGTCGGCGACCGACAGGCGGCGGAACACCGAGGCCTCCTGCGGCAGGTAGCCGATGCCTTTGCGTGCGCGCAGGTGCATGGGCAAGCCGGTGATGTCCTCGCCGTCCAGCGTGATGCGCCCGCCGTCGGGCTCGATCAGGCCGACCACCATGTAGAAGCACGTCGTCTTGCCGGCGCCGTTGGGGCCGAGCAGGCCCACGACTTCGCCCTGATGGATTTCAAAGCCGAAATCCTGCACCACCTGGCGCGCGCGAAAGCTTTTCTGCAGCCCCTGGGCGGAAAGCATGGATCAGTGCGTTCCCGCGGTGGAGGCCGGGGCAGGTGGCGCAGTTGGCGCTGGCGTGGACGCTGCCGGTGCGGGTTTGCCGCTTGCTGCCGCCGGCTTGGTGCGCGGCTGCAGCGTGATGTGCACGCGCCCGCCGGCCGCCGGGGTTCCGGCAATTTCGCCGGTGTCGGTGTTGTAGGTCAGCTTGTTGCCGTGGAACTCGCCGCGCCCCTGCTGCACCACCTGGGCGTTGCCGGTCAGGATCACCCTGTTTTCCGAAACCTTGTAGTCGATGGTTGCGGCCTGTCCGTGCACTTGCGTGCCGTTGTCCTGGGTTTGCCTGAAATGCGCGGGGGTGCCGGTCAGGACCACGCGCTGCCACTGGCTGGTGTCGCCCGGGTCGGTGTAGCCGGTGGCCTGCGCACCATCCGCGTGGAAGCTGCCCTGGTCCATGCCCACGCTGCCCGTGAAGACGATCTTGCCACTGTCCTGGCTGCCCGCGAACGCGCTGGCGTTGATGTTGATCGGCTGGTTCTTGTCCGACTGCTTGGCCTGTGCGGCGCCGCAGGCGCATAGCGCCGCGACCAACAGGACAATCAGTTCAGCGCGAAGGCGAGTGCGGTGCGAGGGTGCCGTGGACATCGGAGAGCAGCTCCAGTGAGCGGGTATTGAAGTCGGCCTTCATGCCGACGCCGCGCAGTATAGAGCCGGGCTCCTGAATTACGCTCGGCGCGTCGCTGGCCATGCGCTTGTCCTGCGTCCAGACCGTGGCGTCGGCGGTGTGGATTTCAGCCTCGGAGATTTTTGCGGTGGGTGGCCGGCGCATGTCCACCTTGCCGATCAACTTCACGGTGTTGTTGTCTGCGCTGACCCACGCGTATTGCGATGTACCGTCCCAATTGGATCCGTCGCTGGCGACAAAGAAATACTTCGGTGCGTTGACGTACAGCGAATCGTTGCCCTCGCGGCGGGCAAGGTGCGGCGCGGTCATGGTGAAGGCCAGCCGGCCGTCCTGGCCGAACGCATGCAGGGTGAAGTTGTCCAGTTCGTAGCTTGAACGTGGCGGCCCCACCATGGCGTTCGGCTTGGGTGGTGGCCGGAACCACATCACCAGCAGCTGCGTGATGCCGGCGGCGATCGCGAGCGCGACCACCCATGCGAGCGTGCGGCGATCCTTCACGCGGACTGCACCGTCAGGATGAAGTCGCACACCTCGCGCGCGGCGCCACGGCCGCCCTTTGCGTGCGTCTGCCAGTGCGCGGCCGCCGCGACTTCCGGGCGGGCGTTGCCGACCGCGACCGCCAGCCCGCACGCGGACATCGGGGCGAGGTCGGGCAGGTCGTCACCCACGTAACACGCCTGTTCCGCGGCGAGGCCCGAGGCGTGCAGGATGTCCTCAAGGCAGCCCAGCTTGTCGCTCTTGCCCTGGTACACGAGGTCGATGCCGAGCTGCGCGGCGCGCAGTTCCACCGCGTGGCTGATGCGCGCGCTGATCAGCGCCACCTCGATGCCGTGCTCGCGCAACCGCTTGATGCCGAGGCCGTCGTGCACGTGGAACGTCTTGATCTCGCGGCCATCCTCGGTCAGCCACAGGCGCCCGTCGGTGAGCGTGCCGTCCACGTCGAACGCGACCAGCTTGATCCTGGCGGCGCGGGCGTGGAGGTCGGCGGGAATGTTGGGATGAGAGACCATGGCGTTGGGCAAATGCGAGACGCGAAGAATAACAAGCTTCGTCATTCCGGACGCCGCGCAGCGGCGATCCGGACTGCGAAGGTAGGATGCCGGAGCGAACATCGGCGTAGCCGATGGCCCGAAGGGCGAGCCGCGGATACGGCGAGTAATCCATGTTGACTTTGGCTGGGGAAGAACCAGGAAGATCAAAATGGATTCCGGGTTCCGCATCCGATAAAGCTGGATGCGGCCCCGGAATGACGAGTGGGTTGGTTACGATTTTCCCGAATCCGTCGCTCAGACAACCCGCGCGCGCAAAAGGTCATGGATGTTCAACGCGCCCACCACGTGCCGCTCGGCGTCCACCACCAGCAGCGCATGGATCTTGTGCGCTTCCATCAGTTGCGCGGCTTCGGCGGCTAGCCGCTCGGGGCCGATCACCTTGGGGTTGCGGCTCATCGCGTGGCTGACCGAACTGGCGCGCAGGTCGACCCCGTGGTCATCGAGGCTGCGGCGCAGGTCGCCGTCGGTGAACACGCCCTGGAGGACGCCGGCGGCGTCCACGATGGCGGTCATGCCAAGGCCCTTGCGCGACATTTCCATCAGGGCCTCGGTGAGCGTGGCGTCGCCGCTCACCATCGGGATCGCCGAACCCGTGTGCATGACGTCGGCGATCTTCAGCAGGCGGCGGCCCAGCGCCCCGGCGGGATGCGAGCGCGCGAAGTCGTCGGCGGTGAAGCCGCGCGCCTCCAGCAACGCGATGGCCAAGGCGTCGCCCAGTACCAGCGCCGCGGTGGTACTGGCGGTGGGTGCCAGGCCCAGCGGGCAGGCTTCGCCGGAAACGCTGGCGTCCAGGTGCACGTCCGCGTCGCGGGCCAGCGAGGATTTGGGGTTGCCGGTCATCGCGATCAGGGCGTTGCCCTGGCGCTTCAGGAACGGCAGGATCGTCAGCACCTCCTCGGTTTCGCCCGAGTTGGACAGCAGCAGCACCACGTCGAGCGACGTGATCATGCCGATGTCGCCGTGGCTGGCTTCGCCCGGGTGCACGAAAAACGCGGGCGTGCCGGTGGAGGCCAGGGTGGCGGCGATCTTGCGCGCGATGTGGCCGGACTTGCCCATGCCGGAGACCACGACGCGTCCGCTGCACGCCAGGATCAGCTCGCAGGCCTTGCTGAAATCGCCATTGATGCGCGATACGAGCGCGTCGATGGCCCGGGCCTCGATGCCGATGACCTTGCGCGCGCTGGCCAGCAGCGCCGCGCGATCAGGGCCGGGCAGGGTCACGACGGAAATCCCAGCGGTGTGTGCGTTCACGTTTGCGTACTCCTGTACACGCGATTTCCAGTAACATCGCCGGTTGCCATTCTACAGGCCGCCGGCGTTGCTTTCGCGCCTTCCAGCGTGTGCGAACGGTCACGCTGCGACCTCCTTGTTAGAGAGCGGTTCATGCAATCCCAAGAGTTGAAGACCTTGCTGCAGGCGGCTTTCCCGGACGCCCGCATTGATGTGGCCAGTCCGGACGACGTGCATTTCCAGGCCGTGGTCGAGAGCGGGGCGTTCGCCGGCAAGCCCACCCTGGCGCGCCATCGCATGGTGTACGCGGCGCTGGGCGAGCGCATGGGCGGCGAGGTGCACGCCTTGTCGTTGCGCACCCTGACACCGGCCGAAGCGGAGCGAAGCTGATGGCGCGCATCGTGATTTCGGGTGGGCGGCCGCTCAACGGCGACGTGTGGATCTCGGGCGCCAAGAACGCGGTGTTGCCGATCCTCGCTTCCTGCCTGCTGGCCGACGAACCGGTCACCATCGGCAACGTGCCGCACCTGCATGATGTGACCACCACCATGGAGCTGCTTGGCCAGATGGGCGCGGAGCTGGTGGTGGACGAACACATGCGCATCCGCGTCGACCCGCGGCCGACCAACCGGTTTTTCGCGCCCTACGAGCTGGTCAAGACCATGCGCGCGTCCATCGTCGTGCTGGGGCCGCTGATCGCCAAATACGGCCAGGCCGAGGTTTCCCTGCCCGGCGGCTGCGCGATCGGTTCGCGGCCGGTCGACCAGCACATCAAGGGTCTGCGGGCGCTGGGCGCCGACATCGCGGTCGAGAACGGCTACATCAAGGCCCGCGCCCAGCGGCTGAAGGGCGCGCGCGTGGCAATGGACATGGTCACCGTCACCGGCACCGAAAACATCATGATGGCGGCGACCTTGGCCGAGGGCACCACGGTGATCGAGAACGCCGCCGAGGAACCGGAGGTGTGCGATCTTGCGCATTGCCTCAACGCGATGGGTGCGCAGATCAGTGGCATCGGCACCACGCGGCTGGTGATCGATGGCGTCGAACGCCTGCACGGTGCCGACTACAACGTGCTGCCCGACCGTATCGAAACGGGGACGTTCCTGGTGGCCGGTGCCATCACCAGCGGGCGCGTGCGCACCAAGCACACCCGCCCGGACCTCTTGAAGGCGGTGCTGTCCAAGCTCGAGGATGCCGGCGCGCAGATCAATTGCGACCACGACGCGATCGAACTGGACATGTGCGGCCATCGCCCGCGCGCGGTGGACATCACCACGGCGCCCTACCCGGCGTTTCCGACCGACATGCAGGCGCAGTTCACTGCACTCAACTGCGTGGCGGAGGGCACCGGCATCATCACCGAGACGGTGTTCGAAAACCGCTTCATGCACGTGCAGGAGCTGCACCGCCTCGGCGCCGACATCCGGGTCGAGGGCAACACCGCGATCGTGCGCGGCGTGCCGCACATGTCGGGTGCGGAGTTGATGGCGACCGACCTGCGCGCCTCGGCGTCGCTGGTGCTGGCGGGCCTGGTGGCCGAGGGCGAGACGACGGTCGATCGCATCTACCACATCGATCGCGGTTACGAGAACATCGAGGAAAAGCTGGGCGGGCTGGGCGCGCATATCCGCCGCTTGCCGAATTGATTCAAGCGTCTCATGGCCCCTCCGTTGGTGGCAGACCGCGCGCGGGCGCCGGCCCGCGCACAGCGCCTGCTCCTTCTGTTCCGGCGGTCTTGCTCTTGCGAGGCCGGCGAAATCGAGCCCGTCACTGCGCCGACCAGCTCTCCAGCTCCAGCGAAAAATCGTTCTTGCCGTGCTGGTCGATCTTGACCGGTGCGGGCAGCTTGCTCGGCGCGAACCACGCGTCGAAGGCATCGCCGCCGTCGGTGCGGGTCACGCGTGAGGCGTCGAAGGTGCCGGCGGGTACGCTGACTTGCTGCTTGGACTTGACCGCGTAGTGCTGGGTATCGATGCGGTCGCGCACCGCAACGGGTAGCGTGAACGAGGTCTTGCCCGCGGCCAGCCCCGCCGCGAGCGCCAGCGGGACGGTGTGGCGTTCCACCGCGCCCGGCTGCGTCGCGAAGTGGAACGTGCCGCCATCGTCCACGTCGATGCCGTGGCTGGCCCAGTCGAAGCGCACGCTGCGGTGCTTCTGCTTGAGCGCGGATTGCATCGTGTAGTCGTAGCTGAGGCCCTGCGGCAGGTCGCCTACCCACGTGAAATCGGAAACCTCGCGGGTGCTGGCCGCCAGCAGGGAGGCAATCCCCGCTGTGCCCTGGCTTTCGGTGGTGAACGTCCAGCTGCCGTCCGCACCCGGCGCCAGCGTGAGCGTGGCCTTGCCGATCGGCGTGCCGTTCTGCAGCACGCGATAGTGCGCGGTGAACGCGGGCAACGGTGGCGCGGCGATGGCGGCGCCCGCCACGCCGGCAAGTGCGATGGCCAGCATCACACCGAGGTTGCGAAAGGCTTGCATGGCATGCATCCCGAAAGGCGATACTGCGCAGCCTGCCGCGCGGTCACTGAACGCAGGCTCACGCGCCGGCGAGGCGCCCCGCGGCGTCGAGTGCCAGCGGCCGTTCCAGCGCGCGGTCGTGGAACCACACCCGGCCGTCCCGCTCGCGCACCTCGCCGCGCGCGATGGCGTCCACGCAGGCGGCCAGTAGCCGGTGTTCGTTGGGCAGCAGGCGTGCGGCCAATGAATCCTCGGTATCGCCCGCGCGCACGTCGATGCGCACCTGCGCGATCACCGGGCCGCCGTCGAGTTCGGCGCTGACGAAGTGCACGCTGGCGCCATGTTCGGCGTCGCCAGCTTTCAGTGCCTTGCGATGCGTGTGCAGGCCGCGGTACTTCGGCAGCAGCGACGGATGGATGTTGATCATCCGCCCCGTCCATTGCGCCGTGACGGCGGCATCCAGGATGCGCATGTAGCCGGCTAGCACCACCAGCTGCGCGCCACTGGCGGCGACATTGGCAAACAGCGCCGCATCGAACTCGGCGCGCGAGGTAAACGTCTTCGGATCGAGCGCGAACGTCGGGATGTCGTGCGCCTCGGCGTGGCGCAGCGCCGGGGCGTCGGCCTTGTCACTGGCTACCAGCCGGAACTCGACCGGCAGCCGGCCCGCCGCGCGCGCGTCGATCAGCGCCGCGAGGTTGCTGCCGCGGCCGGAGGCGAGTACGGCGATGGGGAAGGTCATGGCATGGGTGTCTATGGCTGTCGTTGCAGGCGCGAGCCCGCTCGCGAAAGAATGGTGCTTCGCGCCGGTCGCTGGCGAGGCCGGCGCCTACGCGATGTGCACACGCTCATCGCCGGTCGCGTGCACCACTTCGCCGATGGCCGTGCTGGCCAGCCCGGATTGCGCGAGCGCCGTGCGCATGCCCGCCACGTCGTCCGGTGCAAGGATCAACGTGAAGCCGATCCCGCAATTGAAGGTGCGCCACATCTCGGCGCGCGACACCTTGCCTTCGCGTTGCAGCCAGTCGAATACGGCGGGCAGCTCCCAGCTGGATGCGTCGAGCGCAAGGCCGAGCCCATCCGGCACCACGCGGATGATGTTTTCCTTGAGGCCGCCGCCGGTGATGTGCGCCATGCCGTGGAGCGCGGCGCGGCGTGTGCGCAGCAATGCAAGGATCGGCTTGACGTAGATCGTGGTGGGCGCCATCAGCGCGTCGGCCAGTGTGACGCCGCCCACGTCCAGGTCGAAGGGCGAACCCGCGCGTTCGACAATTCGACGGATCAGGGAAAACCCATTGGAATGCGGACCGCTGGAAGCCACGCCCAGCACCACGTCGCCGGCACGAATCGCGCTGCCGTCGATGATTTCCGACTTTTCCACCGCGCCGACGTTGAACCCGGCAAGGTCGTATTCGCCGGGCAGGTACATGTCGGGCATCTCGGCGGTCTCGCCGCCGATCAAGGCACAACCGGCGAGTTCGCAGCCCCTGGCGATGCCACCGACCACCGCGACGGTGGTATCGACGTCGAGTTTTCCGGTCGCGAAATAGTCGAGGAAGAACAGCGGCTCGGCGCCCTGCACCAGCACGTCGTTGACGCACATGCCCACGAGGTCGATGCCGATGCTGTCGTGGCGGTTGAGCTGTTGCGCCAGCCGCAGCTTGGTGCCCACGCCGTCGGTGCCGGACACCAGCACCGGTTCGCGGTATTTTTTCGCAAGGTCGAACAGGGCGCCGAAGCCACCCAGGCCGCCCATCACTTCGGGCCGGAAGGTCTTGCCGACCAACGGTTTGATGCGCTCGACCACCGCGTTGCCGGCGTCGATGTCCACGCCCGCGGCGCGGTAGGAGAGGGCTTCGTCGTTGGTGGTCACGGCGGTATCGGGCAGGCTGTGCCAAGCTGGCTGGATCGGCAATGATAGACGCTGGCGCCGTGATTGGGCAGACTTGCAGGCGTCTGGATGGAGGTGCGTGGCCATGTTGCGAGTTTTGCTGTGCGCGGGACTGGCGTTGGGGGTTTCCGTGGTGGCACAGGCCCAGATGCCGCCATCGCCCGCCGCGGGCGTCGCCACGGTCGCGCCCGCCAATCCGTATTCGGCGACCGTGCCGGTGGCCGGCACCAGCGACGCCCAGCGCAGCGCCGCGATCGCCGCCGCGCTGACCCAGGTGTTGCAGCAGGTTTCGCCGGGCTTCACCCCGAGTGCCGACATGCTGGCCGACGCGTCCGGTTATGTGCGCAATTACCACTACCGGCGCGCGGCGTCCGGCGCCGGGTTGGAGTTGCAGGTGGATTTCGACCCCGGCTCGGTGGGCCGGTTGACCGCGCAAGGCGGTGGCGCCTCGCCAGCGGCGCCCGGCG
>JAICHS010000003.1 GCA_025924775.1 Rhodanobacteraceae bacterium | reverse complement strand
GATTCCGATGTATTCCTCACCCGTCCGCCACTCGCCATCAAGAGAGCAAGCTCTCTCATGCTGCCGTTCGACTTGCATGTGTTAGGCATGCCGCCAGCGTTCAATCTGAGCCAGGATCAAACTCTTCACTTAAGGTTTCGACAACCCGAAGGCTGCCTATACTTCTGAGAGTCCGAACCCTGAACTGCAATTCATCGCTGAATCACTGTTTCAAAGTTTGGACGTCTTGCATCGATGAACTTTCATCCACCTGCAAGCCGCCCACACAAGTCACCTGTGCACACTGTCAAGGAACTTTGCGGTGCGTCACCTTGCGGTTCCGCATCACGGACATTTCGTCACGTGAGCCGCCCATTGTAACGAGCTTTCGGACCCTGTCAACAACTTTCGGAAAAGTTTTTGCAGCCCGGAAACTTCCCGTTTGACGCTTTGCGTCGCGCGGGCCGATAAGGATAGCCCGATCGATTGCACTTTGGAAGAGCCTGCGCGAACAGCGCGCTACACTGCGGTTTTCACCCGACCAAGGCGGCTCCGATGCGAACGATTTCCCTGCTTGGCGCACCACTGCTCGCGGCCGTGCTGGCGTGTCCAGCTTGTGCCGGACCGGCCACCACGCCAGACACGCCCCGCGTCACCCTGGGCGGGCATGCTTTCAGCGTGGAACTGGCGACCACGCCCGCGGAGCAGGAGCATGGCCTGATGGAACGGACATCGATGCCCGCCAACCACGGCATGCTGTTCGTGTTCCAGGACGAGGCGCCACGGACGTTCTGGATGAAGAATACCCTGATCCCGCTGGATATCCTGTACTTCGACGCCGGACGCCACTTGGTGGCCATCCAGGCCGATGCCCAGCCGTGCAAAGCCGATCCGTGCAAGCTGTATCCAAGCCACGCGCCCGCGCGTTATGTGCTGGAACTCAATGCCGGCACCACGGCCCGGCTGGGCGTCCGCAAGGGCGATGCCGCCACGTTTTCCAACGTGTCCGCGGGTACCCAGTGAAACACACCGTCCGGGTCGCGCAGACAGGTGAAACTGGCGCGCAGCGGCACCAGCGGACCCGGTGGCTCGTCGTCGAACCAGCGATCATCAAACGGCACGAATTCGCGCATGTGCGCATCTCCCCGAACGTCCAACGCTTCCATGCAAGCACACCGGCATGTACACGGCATGACGCAATTGGGGCAACGAAGTGACAGCCGGGCCTGCCGGTCGCGAAAACGGTATCCGGTATTTCGCCGATGCGCGGACGCGGGGTTGCGCCACTGGGCAAAGTTGCTGCATCTTCGGCTAGGGCACCTGCAGGGCCGGCCCACACAGAGGCCGCGGCAACCCTCAGTCGTCGACCTCGATCATCTCGAAGTCGTCCTTGGTCACGCCGCAGTCCGGGCATGTCCAGGTGTCGGGAAGATCTTCCCAGCGTGTGCCAGGCTCGATGCCTTCTTCCGGCAGCCCGGCTTCCTCATCGTAGATGAAGCCGCAGACCACGCACATGAACTTGCGGTAGACAACGGTTTCGGCAGCAGCATTCATGGCAGGACGTGACGCAATGAGAGAATGGGCCTATTGTCGCAAGTTGTGCCTCCGCATGAAAGTGGAGCCTTGACTTGGGTCAACCGCACGCCGTGCCTGAATTCCAGCCACCCCTTCGAACCACGCATCCGCACCGCCCTTTGATCACGCTCACTGCGGGCCTGTACGCCATCACCGACGGCCCCCGCGACGATCTTCTGGCGGTCGTGCGCGCGGCGCTCGAGGGGGGGGGCACGCTGCTGCAATACCGCGACAAGACGCACGCTGACGATCGGCGCCTGCGCGAAGCGCGGGCCTTGGCCGCGCTATGCCGTGAGTTCGAGGTACCACTGATCATCAACGACGATGTCGAGCTGGCCGCCGCCAGCGGTGCGGAGGGCGTGCATCTGGGCGAGGACGACGCACGGGTCGCGGTTGCGCGTGCACGCCTGGGCGACGACGCGATCATTGGCGTGTCTTGCTACGACTCGCTGGCCCGCGCCCGCGAAGCCGCGCAGGCGGGCGCGGACTACCTTGCGTTCGGCGCGTTCTTTCCGACCACGACCAAGCGCGTCACCCGCTACGCCACGCCGGCGCTGCTGCGTGACGCGCGATCCCTCGGCCTGCCGCTGGTGGCGATCGGTGGCATTACCCCTGAAAATGCCGGACCCCTGGTTGCGGCCGGCGCGGACTACCTGGCCGTGGTCTCGGCGGTGTTCAGCGCCCGCGACGTGCGCGCCGCGGCACGGCGGTTCGCGGCCCTGTTCCAGACACGGAATCCATGATGAGCAGCAATCACGAGCTTTTCCAACGGGCCCTGGACGTGCTCCCCGGTGGCGTGGATTCACCGGTACGCGCATTCAAGTCGGTGGGCGGCGAGCCGTTCATCGCGGCGCGTGCCGACGGCCCGTATTTGTGGGATGTCGAGGGCAAGCGCTACATCGATTACGTCGGCTCGTGGGGGCCGATGCTCGCGGGCCACAACCATCCGCACGTGCGCGAGGCTGTCGAGCGCGCGGTGCGCAATGGCCTGTCATTCGGCACGCCGTGCGCCGCGGAAGCCGAACTGGCGGAGGCCATTCATGCGCTGATGCCCGCGGTCGAGATGGTGCGCTTCGTCAATTCCGGCACCGAAGCCACGATGTCGGCGCTGCGCCTGGCGCGCGGCACGACCGGACGCGACCGTTTCGTGAAATTCGAAGGCTGCTACCACGGCCACGGCGACTCGTTCCTGGTGAAGGCGGGCTCCGGCGCCTTGACGCTGGGCGTGCCGGATTCACCGGGCGTGCCGAAGGCGCTCGCCGACCTCACCATCACGCTGCCCTACAACGACATCGACGCCGCGCGCGCGCTGTTCGACGAGATGGGCAAGACCCTTGCCTGCGTGATCGTGGAACCCGTCGCCGGCAACATGAACTGCGTGCCACCGCGGCCGGGATTCCTGCAGACCTTGCGCGAGCTGTGCACGCGCGACGGTGCCCTGTTGATCTTCGATGAGGTGATGACCGGGTTCCGCGTCGCGGCCGGTGGCGCGCAACAGCTGTATGCGGTTACCCCCGACCTGACCGCGCTCGGCAAGATCATTGGTGGCGGCATGCCGGTCGGCGCCTACGGCGGCCGCCGCGACCTGATGCAACAAATCGCGCCAGCCGGGCCGATCTACCAGGCCGGTACGCTTTCCGGCAACCCGGTCGCAATGGCGGCGGGCCTGGCGATGCTGGACCTGGTGCGCGAGCCGGGCTTCCACGAACGCCTGTCGCTCCAGACCCAGGCGCTCTGCGACGGCCTGGTCGCCGCCGCACGCGAAGCGGGCGTCCCGTTTTCGGCCAACCGCGTGGGCGGCATGTTCGGAATTTTCTTCAGCACGGAGCCGGTGCGGACCTTCGTGCAGGCGACAGCCTGCGACAGGGCCGCGTTCGGGCGTTTCTTCCACGCGATGCTGGATGCCGGCGTGTACTTCGCGCCCAGCACCTTCGAGGCCGGATTCATGTCCACGGCACACACCGATGCCGTGATCGGCGCGACACTCGAAGCCGCGCGCGCCGGATTCGCCGCCGCGCGCGGCTGACCTGACGACTCACCAGGCGCCGGTATTTGCCATCGACTTCCACGGCTCCGCCGGCGGCAACGCATCGCCCTGCTGCAACAACTCGATCGAAATCAGGTCGGGCGAACGCACGAACGCCATGTGGCCATCGCGCGGCGGGCGGTTGATCACGACGCCCATCGCCTGCAGGTGTGCGCAAATCGCGTAGATGTCATCGACGCGGAACGCGAGGTGCCCGAAGTTGCGGGCCGATCCGTAGGCCTCGCTTGAATCCCAGTTGTGCGTCAGCTCGATCTCGGCATCGGGGCTGTCCGGTGCCGACAGGAACACCAGCGTGAACTTGCCCTGCGGCACGTCCTTGCGACGCACCTCGCGCAAGCCCAACCCTTCGCAATAAAAGCGCAGCGAGGTCGCCAGGTCGCGCACGCGCACCATGCTGTGCAGATATTTCATGCGGCTTTCCGGAAAGTACGACCGCTATGGCGGCAGGCGCACTATCGTGCGCTGACATACGCCCCATCGCAAGGCGAACGGCCCCGCACGCGCGGCCAACGACCCGTACCCGCGGGCGCACTCACGCCGGGCGGGAATCATCCTTCGTTGCCAGCCCCGCCACGGCCGGCACCCCGGTCAGCTCCGTGGTCTTCACGCCGATCCGGAACCGGCACGCCGGCGCCCCGTGCAACATGCATTGGGTGCGTTGTACCGGGCGCCCCGTCGCGGCACTCATGAAAGCCAGGTCGAACCGGCACACGTCCGGATGAGCCTTGGCGAGCGAGTGGAACACGCAATTCCAGGCTTCGACTTCGGTGTGGCCATCAACCTCGACGACCTGGGCTTCATAGCCCAGTGTGTCCAGTTGCTCGGCCAGCAAGTGCGTAGCCTCGGCGGTATCGGTCGCGGTGGCGATTCGCTCCGCGGCATCCTTGCCCAGTTTCGTGCCCATTTCGGCCAGCATCGCCTGCACGGCCTGGACACCTGCATGCGCGTACAGGTACTCCATTACGCCACCGGCGATCAGCGCGTAGTTGCGCGGAAACAGCTCACGCCCCGCCTGCAGCAGCACGAAGCACGCGCGCGGACGCCCGCCACTGGGTATCGACTCGCCACGCGCCACGAAACCCTGCGCCATCAACGCGGCCAGGTGTTGCCTGACCGCGTTGTGGGTAATGCCAAGCGTCTTGCACAACTCTTCCACGGTCGCGCCCTGCGGCGACAACAGCAGCTTGCGCAGCAGCTTCTGCTGCGTGGCGCCGAGTTGCCGCAGGGCACTTGCGTGTTTCATCGCGTTACTTCGCCTTGTTCGGGAACTGCTTGGCGATGCCATCGGACAGCGCATCGGCAATCATGTTCATGTGGTCCTGCATCCCGGTCCAGGACTTCGCCTGTTCGGCCGCCGGCGCATTCGACATCATCTCGTCGAGCTGGGTCTTGTGGTCGTTGACGTGCATCATCAAAGCGCCCTGCAAGGTACCTTCGGTCCAGTTCGGGTTGGCCCCGGCCAGGAATTTTGCGATCGCCGTGGCATTGCTGGCCAGAGCGTCCATGGCTTTCTGCTCACCGGCCGTGTTGCCAGCCTTGGTGGTGTCGGTCAACGCCTTCACGCCACCCCAGTGTCCGGCCAGCAGCTTCAGCAAGCCGGCGCCTGCATCCTTGCCATAGAACCCGGCCACGGCATCGGCAATCTGCTTGGCGTTGGCAACGACCGCGTCGGCGGCCTTCTTCTCGCCGGCCTTGTTGCCAGCGTGCACGGCCAACGCGTAATCACGCGTGGTGACGATGTGGCCATGCCACAGCGAACGCAGCGCGGCATGCAGCTGCGGAGCCGCCGGTGCTGCGGCCGGGGCGGACGCGGCAGCCTGTGCAGGCTCGGCCAGCGCGGCGGGAGCGGTAACGGCAAAAGCCAGCCCTAGCGCAAGCGCACAGGCGATGGAAAGCGGTTTCATGATGGGTCTCCTGATCAATATCGCCGTTTGGCGACCCCACCATCATCATCATTTCACACATATAGTAAATGTGTATATGTGTAAAGCATACACAAGATCCATCGGAGAGGTCTCCGTCGAGACCAAGGCCGAGGATGGCCGCGGTCACGTTGCTGGACGCGCGAACCTGGTGTGAACCCCGCCGCCCACGCTGCAGCGAGCGGGCACGATCGCGTAAATCAGGGCTTCTGGAACCGCGGCATCGCATCGCGCAGCGCAGCCAGGCGCTCCAGCGGGTCGGTCACCTCCAGCAAGTGCTGGCGCTCGGCATCCCCCAATGGCAACAGTTCGGCCAGCCGGAACCCCACCCAGCTGGCGTCGTCGTAGCGCTCACGCGGCCCGTTGCGCCACGACAAGCCGGCCTGCTCGACCAGCCGCTCGAGGATCGCGGGCAGCAGGGCGAACTCCACCGGCACCGGTACGCCGGGCTCGTCCGGCCAGTGGCGCACCTCGCCGATCACCAGTCCATTGCCGCGAATGCGCGAACGCGTGACGCGAAAGCGCGTACCGCCGGTGACGCTGATCCCCAGCAGCCCGTCGGGCAAGGTGTCGAAATCCACGATGCGCGCCAGGGTTCCGACCGCGGCCGGCAGCGCGGGTTCGCCGGCTTCCTGCCCGCGCATGATTAGGCACACGCCGAACAGCCCGTCACCACGCGCGCATTCGCGCACCATGTCGAGATAGCGCGCCTCGAAAATGCGCAGGCCCAACGTGCTGCCTGGAAACAGCACGGCGTTGAGCGGAAACAGCGGGATCTCGCGGCGCCTCACGCCCGGAGTCTAACCGTGGCGCAATGCGTCGAGAAACCGCCGGGGTGCATCTTCGAAACCGCCGTTGGACATGAACACCACGTGGTCGCCCGCGCGCGCGTCGCGCGCCAGCACGTCCAGCAATTCCGCGACGCTCGGCACGCTCACCCCGCGACCGCCGAGCGCGGCCGTCACGCGGCGTTCGTCCCAGCGCAGCTCGGGGCGCTGCAACAGCACGACGCGATCGGCGTCGGCGAACGCGGGCGCCAGCGCGTCCACGTACACGCCCGCCTTCATCGAGTTCGAGCGCGGCTCCAGCGCGACCAGTATCCGCGCATGGCCCACCTTCGCGCGCAGGCCCGCCAACGTGGTGGCAATCGCGGTCGGGTGGTGCGCAAAGTCGTCGTAAACCCGCACGCCGCCCACTTCGCCAAGCGCCTCCAGCCTGCGCTTGACGCTGGCGAACGTCGCAAAGGCCGGCAGCAGCGATGCCGGATCCACGCCGGCGGCGTGCGCGGCGGCCAGCGCCGCCACCGCGTTCATCACGTTGTGGCGGCCCAGCAGGTTCCAGTGCACGTCGCCCAGTGGCCGGCCCTGGTGGGTGACGGCAAACGCCGCCCCGTCGGGCTCCAACAGGCGCGCGCGCCAGTCGCCCGCGTCGATGCCAAACGTTTCCACCGGCGTCCAGCAGCCCATCGCCAACACCTCCGCGAGCCGTGCATCCTCGGCATTGACGATCAGCCGCCCGTTGCCGGGCACCGTCCGCACGAGGTGGTGGAACTGGCGCTGGATCGCCGCGACATCCGGGAAGATGTCGGCGTGGTCGTATTCGAGGTTGTTGAGGATCGCGATGCGCGGCCGGTAGTGCACGAACTTCGAGCGCTTGTCGAAGAACGCGGTGTCGTATTCGTCCGCTTCAATCACAAATGGCGCGGCCGGGAAACCGGGGTCAGAGTGCCCTTTCCCAACCGACCGACGATGTTCAGCTTGAGGCGCACGGGAAAAGGCACTCTGACCCCATCTTGCCGACACTCCGAAGTTTTCGGGCACGCCCCCGATCAGGAAGCCCGGCGCAAGGCCCGCGTTGTCCAGCAGGTGCGCCAGCAGGCTGGACGTGGTGGTCTTGCCGTGGGTACCGGCGACGGCCAACACCTCGCGACCGCGCAGCACGTGCTCGCCCAGCCACTGCGGGCCGGAAACGTACGGCAGGCCCTGGTTGAGCAGGTACTCGACCGACGGATTGCCGCGCGACAGCGCGTTGCCCACGACCACCAGGTCCGGCGCAGGCTTCAGGTGTTCGGCCGACCAGCCTTCCTCAAGCGCGATCCCCAGCGCGCGCAGCTGGTCGCTCATCGGCGGGTACACGTTGGCATCCGAGCCTGCCACCTCGACGCCAAGCCCACGCGCCAACGCGGCGATGCCGCCCATGAAGGTGCCGCAGATACCAAGGATGTGGATACGCATGCGCCCGCGACCCTTCAGATCACGCCCAGCAAACTTGCCACCAGGCTTGCGACAAACCAGTCGACCACGAACAACAGCAGCAATGCCAGCACGGCGCCCGCGACCGGAAACTCCAGCGCGCGGCGCAGGATGCCGACGAACACGCAGAATTGCCAGACCACCAGCGCGACCACCACTGGGACCATCAACGTCTGCGCGGGCGTGAGCGCGGGCGGGTGGTCCGGGTGCGCCAGCACCTGCTTGCTCAGGGCTTCCAGCGACAAGGCGCTGACCATGACGTCAATCACGATCCCGAACACCAGGTACACCGCCGCCAGCGCGGTCGTCGTCTGCACGAAGCGCGCTGCCTTGTCGCGCCCGCGCAGCAGCAGGTACAGCGCCCCAAGCAGGCCCAGGCCGCCCACCAGGACAGCCACGGCCACGCCTGGCGAAGCTCCGTTGTACAGGTTGAAGCCCACCTGCAACGCACCGCACGCCACCAGCAGTCCGAGCAACAGCGGCAGCGAATACGGCATGTCTTCCGGGCCACGCCGGAACCGGCAAATACCGACCAGGTTGGCCAGGAACGCAGGCAAGCTCAGGCGCGCGTACGTGACCGCAGCGCGGCGAGCACGCGGTCGCCAATCGCCTCGATCGCGCCGACGCCGTCGATTTCGGTCAGCAACCCGCGCTGGGCGTAGAAATCGGCTACCGGGGCGGTCTGCTCGGCGTATACCGCAAGGCGCTTGCGCACGGTTTCGGGATTGTCGTCGGCGCGGTGTTCCTGCTCGAAGCGGGTCTCGCAGCGCTTGACGATGGCGGCGTCCGGCACGTTCAACTTCACCACCGCTTCCAGCGGCTGCCCGACACGCGTCAGCAGCGCATCCAGCGCGTTGGCCTGCGCGAGGTTGCGTGGATAGCCATCGAGGATGAAACCAGACTTGGTGTCGGGCTCCGCGAGGCGCTCTTCCAACAGGCCCAGCACGATGTCGTCGGAAACCAGCTGTCCGGCTTCCATCACGGCCTTGGCCTTGACGCCCAGCGGCGTGCCGGCCTTGACCGCCGCGCGCAACAGGTCGCCAGTGGAAATGTGGGCGACACCAAGCTCCACCTTCAGGCGCTTGGCCTGGGTGCCCTTGCCCGAACCGGGCGCGCCGAGCAATACGATGCGCATGCGTCTCCTTTTCACCCGCGCGACCCGCGCGGTACGTTCATTGCAAAATGAGTTGCGGGGGGTACGCTAGCGGTTGCGCAACCACCCCGTCAACGCCACGCCCGGCGCGGAACCCTGCATGCACGCGACTCCGAGATCCCCCCGCCCGAACCCGAAGGGCAAGTTATTGTACGCGCAGTCGGGCGGCGTCACGGCCGTGATCAATGCCACGGCCGCGGCCGTCATCGAAACCTGCCGTCGCCACAAGATCACCGCGTACGCCGCTCGCAACGGCATCCTGGGCGCGCTGCGCGAGGACCTGATCGACACGACGCGGGAATCGCCGGCCGCGATCCGGGCGCTCGGGCACACGCCCGGTGGGGCCTTCGGTTCGTGCCGGGTGAAACTGAAATCGCTGGAGGACGACCGCGCGAAATACGCGCGCCTGATCGACGTCTTTCGCGCGCACGCCATCCGCTGGTTCCTCTACAACGGCGGCAACGATTCGGCCGACACCGCGCTGAAGCTGTCGCAGCTCGGCAAGACCATGGGCTACGACATCCGCTGCATCGGCGTGCCCAAGACGGTGGACAACGACCTCGCGGTCACCGACTGCTCCCCGGGCTTCGGCTCGGTCGCCAAATACACCGCGGTGTCCCTGCGCGAATGCGC
Source organism: Rhodanobacteraceae bacterium (assembly GCA_025924775.1). Classification (GTDB taxonomy): domain Bacteria; phylum Pseudomonadota; class Gammaproteobacteria; order Xanthomonadales; family Rhodanobacteraceae; genus 66-474. The sequence goes on along the minus strand of JAICHS010000003.1, from coordinate 24,153 downwards.
GCTGGACGTCGCGTCGATGATGGATACTTCGACCAAGGTGTTCGTGATGGAGGTCATGGGCCGCCACGCCGGCTGGATCGCCGCTTCGGCGGGCTTGGCCGGCGTTGGCCGCGACGACGCACCGCACGTCATCCTGTTTCCCGAGCGCGTGTTCGACGCCGAGGCATTTCTTGAGCGTGTCAGGCAAACGGTGGAGCGCGTCGGCTGCTGCGTCGTCGCGGCCAGTGAAGGCATCAAGTACGCCGACGGCACCTTCGTCGCCGACGCACACGCCGGCACCGACGCCTTCGGCCACACCCAGCTGGGCGGCGTGGCGCCCGCGCTGGCGGGGCTGGTGCGGGGCAAATTGAATCTCAAAACCCACTGGGCAATGCCGGACTACCTGCAACGTTCGGCGCGGCATATCGCCTCGAAAACCGACCTGGACCAAGCGCTGGCGGTCGGCAAGGCCGCGGTGGAGCTGGCGCTGGCGGGCGCCAACGCCGTGATGCCGGTGATCCGGCGCACCGCCGATTCGCCCTACCGCTGGAAAATCGAAACCGCGCAGCTCGATGCGATCGCCAACCGCGAGAAGCGGCTGCCGAAGTCGTTCATCACGCGGGACGGTTTCCACATCACCGCCGCTGCCCGCAAGTACCTCGCGCCGCTGATCCGCGGGGAGGCGCCGCCGCCGTATGGCCGCGACGGCCTGCCGGAATACGTCACGTTGAAGAACGCCGCCGTGAAGAAAAAACTGCCCGCATTCGACCTGGCATAGGCGCAACCGCGGACCGGTTTGCCGATCAGCGGTGCCGCGGATCAGCCAAACAACTTGCCGAGTTCCGCGTGCGTGACGGTGCTCGAAAAACCATCGAAACGCTGGTCGACCAGGCCGTCAACCGCCTTGGTGAACCCCGCCCACGCGGACAGCGCCAGCGCGCCGCCGACGCTGATGCGACGCACGCCCAGCCCGGCGAGCGCCTTGAACCCGAGCTTCGCCGCCGGGCCCAGCAATACGTTCACGGGCTTGGGCGCCGCGGCCTTGACCACCGCCGCAACCTGCTCGGCCGTTGCCACGCCCGGCGCGTACAGGCAGTCCGCGCCAGCCTCGGCAAACGCCGCGATGCGCCGCGTAATGTCGCCCATGTCGCCCTGACCATGGAAGATTCCATCCGCGCGTCCGATCAACATCACGTTCTCGCCGGTGTCGTCGATCGCCTTGCGCGCGGCGCGGATGCGGGCGACCGCCGTGTCGAAGTCATACATGTCGCGGGCGCCCGCGTCCTCGATCGAAAGCCCGGCCACGCCGGTTGCGACGCAGCGGCGCACGTTCGCGCGCAAACCTTCCAGGTCGCCGGCATGGCCATCCTCGAAGTCGGCGTTGACCGGCAGGCCGGTGGCTTGCACCAATTCCTCCAGGTGCTGCAGCACTTCGTCCACGCCGATCGCGCCATCCGCGTGGCCGCGTGAAAACGCGTAGCCCGAGCTGGTGCTGGCCAGGGCCTTGAACCCGCGGTGCGCCAACCACTTGGCCGAGCCAACATCCCACGGGTTGGGGATCAGGAAACAGCCGGACTCGTGCAGCTTGCGGAATGCGGCCCGGCGCGCAGACCATTTCGTGGTATCCATCACGCCAGCCTACGTTTCCGCAATTGCAACCGCAAGCCGGCCGACCGGTCCGCCCCTCCCGGCAGCTGGCCGGCGGCCGCTGTGGCGTTATACTTGCGCAGATACCCGTTGGGGGTTGCGTGGCCGGCCGCGGCTTTCCGGCCAGCCCATGCAATCGGGAAGGCAGGATGCCGACCGGATGACCGCGCCACGGATGGGGTGCAAGGCATTCCGGATCACGCGTAGTTTCATTCATTCAATCCAACAAGGGGTTGTCCGATGCTGCAACAGTATGGAGTGTGGATCGCGCTGGCCTGCGCGGTCGTGGCGATCCTGTACGGAATCATTTCCGCCAGCTGGATCATGAAGCAACCGGCCGGCAACGAGCGCATGCAGCAGATCGCGCAGGCCGTGCAGGAAGGCGCCAAGGCTTACCTGAACCGCCAGTACGGCACCATCGCCATCGCCGGCATCGTGCTGCTGATCCTGGTCGGATTCTTCATCAGCTGGCCGACGGCCATCGGGTTCGCGGTAGGCGCCATCCTTTCGGGTGCGACCGGCTACATCGGCATGAACGTGTCGGTGCGCGCGAACGTGCGCACGGCCGAAGCCGCGCGCGGCGGCATCAGCAAGGCCATGAACGTCGCCTTCCGTGGCGGCGCGATCACGGGCATGCTGGTGGTCGGCCTGGCGCTGCTGGGCGTGGCGGGCTACTGGTTGGTCCTGCAGTCCTTCGGCCTCACGGGTGAAACCGGCCTGCACGCGCTGGTTGGCTTGGCCTTCGGCTCCTCGCTCATCTCCATCTTCGCGCGCCTGGGCGGCGGCATCTTCACCAAGGGCGCCGACGTCGGCGCGGACCTGGTGGGCAAGGTCGAAGCCGGCATCCCCGAAGACGATCCGCGCAACCCGGCGGTGATCGCCGACAACGTGGGCGACAACGTCGGCGACTGCGCCGGCATGGCCGCCGACCTGTTCGAGACCTACGCGGTGACGGTGGTCGCGACCATGCTGCTGGGCGGCCTCGCCTTCGCCAACGACCCCAACGCCGTGCTGTACCCCCTGGTGCTGGGCGCGGCCTCCATTATCGCCTCGGTGATCGGCACCTTCGTGGTGAAGGTCAAGCAAGGCGGCTCGATCATGGGCGCGCTGTATCGCGGTGTGTTCGTGTCGGCGCTGTTGGCCGCGATCGCGTTCTGGTTCATCACCCACGCGCTGTTCCCGGCGGGGCTGACCGACGACGCGGGCGTAACCACTTCCGGCAACAACCTCTTCTACTGCGCCGTGATCGGTCTGGTGCTGACCGGCTTGATCGTGTGGATCACCGAGTACTACACCGGCACCAACCACAAGCCGGTGCAGCAGATCGCCAAGGCCTCGACGACCGGACACGGCACCAACATCATCGCCGGCCTCGGCATTTCGATGAAGGCGACGGCGTGGCCGGTGCTGGCTATTTGCGCCGCCATCTGGTTCTCGTACATGTTCGGCGGCCTGTACGGCATCGCGGTTGCGGTGACGGCCATGCTGTCGATGACGGGCATGATTGTGGCGCTGGACGCCTACGGCCCGATCACCGACAACGCCGGTGGCATCGCCGAAATGGCCGACCTGCCAGCCGAAGTACGCGGCGTCACCGACCCGCTGGACGCGGTCGGCAACACCACCAAGGCCGTGACCAAGGGTTACGCGATCGGCTCGGCGGCCCTGGCGGCGCTGGTGCTGTTTGCCGACTACACCCACAACCTGACCACCGCCGCAGGCGGCCAGGCATTCCAGTTCGACCTGTCCGACCACAAGGTCATCGTGGGCCTGCTGATCGGCGGCCTGATCCCGTACCTGTTCAGCGCGATGGCGATGGAAGCCGTGGGCCGCGCCGCGGGCGCGGTGGTGGAGGAAGTCCGCCGCCAGTTCCGCGAGATCAAGGGCATCATGGAAGGCACCGGCAAACCGCAGTACGACAAAGCGGTGGACATGCTGACGCGTTCCGCGATCAAGGAAATGATCATTCCGTCCTTGCTGCCCGTGGTGGTGCCGATCCTGGTAGGCCTGATCCTCGGCCCCAAGGCGCTGGGCGGTCTGCTGATCGGCACCATCGTCACCGGCCTGTTCGTCGCCATTTCGATGACCACCGGCGGCGGCGCGTGGGACAACGCCAAGAAGTACATCGAGGATGGCAACTTCGGCGGCAAGGGTTCCGACGCGCACAAGGCGGCGGTCACCGGCGACACCGTGGGCGACCCGTACAAGGACACCGCGGGCCCGGCCGTGAACCCGCTGATCAAGATCATCAACATCGTGGCGCTGCTGATCATCCCGCTGCTGTCGCTGCACTGATCGCGTCATCCCGTTGGATTTGACGCCCCGCGCAAGCGGGGCGTTTTTTTGCGGCACCGCGGCACCGCCATCGACCAGCCCTGCCCTCCGTCACGTGCAACCGGGCCCGAGCCGTCAACATCGGAGGCTCGCAACCGCCGCGGCACACGATGGAAGCGATCTGGCTGGCGCTGGCTTCCGGCATGGTAATTTCAGGCATGGCAATGGCAACCTCCCCCGCAGCAACCGGCGATACCGCGACTCGCGCGGCCACGGACGATCCCTACCTGTGGCTGGAAAACATCCACGGCGCCAGGTCGATGGCCTGGGTGCACGCGCAGAACGCCATCACGAAAAAAGCCTTCATGGCATCGCCGGAGTTCGACAAGACCCGCGGCGAGATCCTGGAAGTGCTCGATTCCGAGGCGCGCATTCCCTACGTCAGCCGGATGGGCGATTACCTCTACAACTTCTGGCAGGACAAGACGCACCCGCGCGGCATCTGGCGGCGCACCACGCTGGTCGAGTACGAGAAAGCCGCCCCCGCGTGGGAAACGGTGCTGGACATCGACGCGCTCAATCAGGCCGAAGGCAAGAAGTGGGTGTTCAAGGGCGCGCAATGCATGAGGCCCGATTACGCGCATTGCCTGGTCTCGCTGTCGCCGGACGGCGGCGACGCCGTGGAAGTACGCGAGTTCGACCTGCCATCCAAGTCATTCGTGAAGGGCGGCTTCTTCGTACCGGTCGCCAAGACCGAGATCGGCTGGATCGACGCCAACCACGTTTACGTCGGCACCGATTTCGGGCCGGGTTCGATGACCAAGTCCAGCTACCCGCGCATCGTCAAGGAATGGACGCGCGGCATGCCATTGGCGTCTGCCAAGCTGGTGTACGCAGGCAAATCCGATGACTTGGCGATCGCCGCCTACCACGACCGCACCCAGGGTTTCGAGCGCGACTTCGTCAACGTGCAGAAGGACTTCTTCCATGGCGACGAGTACCTGCTGAAGGACGGCAAGCTGGTGAAGATCGACGTGCCGGAGGACGCCAACGCTGACGTGCATCGCCAATGGCTGGTGGTTGAGACGAAGTCGCCGTGGACGGTGGGTGGCAAGACCTGGCCCGCCGGCGCGCTGATCGCGATGCACTTCGACGACTTCATGGCCGGCAAACGCGATTTCACCGCGCTGTTCACGCCCGACGCGCACACCGCGCTGGCCGGGTATTCGTGGACGCAGCACCACGTGATCCTGGACGTGCTGGACGACGTGAAGAGCCGCCTCGACGTGCTGACGCCGCCCGCCTCCGGCAACGGCGCGTGGACACATGAAGCAGTTCCAGGCGCGCCGAAGTTCAGCACCATCGCGGTGGTCGATACCGCCCCGGATCACTCCGACGAATACTGGCTGACGGTTACCGGTTTCCTCGATCCGCCGTCGCTGGAACGCGGCGTGCTGGGCAGCGAACCCGCGAAGAAGCTCAAGCAGGAACCCGCCTTCTTCGATGCCTCGAAGTTCGAGGTCAGCCAGCATTTCGTGACCAGCAAGGATGGCACCCGCGTGCCGTATTTCGAGATCGCACCGAAGGACATCAAGCTGGACGGCAAGAACCGCACGCTCCAATACGGCTATGGCGGCTTCGAGGTTTCGCTGCTGCCGCACTACTCGGGCTCGATCGGCCGTGCCTGGCTGCAGCGCGGTGGCGTGTACGTGATCGCCAACATCCGCGGCGGCGGCGAGTACGGCCCGGCGTGGCACCAGGCCGCGCTGAAAGCCAACCGCCCGAAGGCCTACCAGGACTTTGCCGCGGTCGCCGAGGACCTGATCAAGCGCGGCGTCACCTCGCCCGCGCACCTCGGCGCCGAAGGCGGCTCGAACGGCGGCTTGCTGATGGGCAACATGCTCACCGAGTATCCACAGCTCTACGGCGCGATTTCCTGCGAAGTCCCGCTGCTCGACATGCAGCGCTACTCGCATCTTTCCGCGGGTGCGTCGTGGATGGCCGAATACGGCAATCCGGACGATCCTGCGCAGTGGGCCTTCATCAAGACCTTCTCGCCGTACCAGAACGTCAGGGCTGGTATGCACTATCCGGACGTGTTGTTCCACACCACCACCAGCGACGACCGCGTGGGCCCGGTGCAGGCGCGCAAGATGGCGGCGAAAATGGAAGCGATGGGCTACAAGCACGTGTGGTTCTTCGAGAACACCGAAGGCGGCCACGGCGCCGGCGCGGACAATGCGCAGGCGGCGACCATGCACGCGCTGACCTACGATTTCCTGTGGAACAAGCTGCAGTGAAACCGGTCAAAACCGGGGTCAGAGTCAATATCGGGCAAAGTCTTTCTGCAACATGACTACCTCAAACAAAATTGACTCTGACCCCGGTTTTTGACCCCGATTTTGGGTGACTCGCGTAAAATCGCCAGCTTTCGCGAGGACAAACCCATGGGCCTGGATCTCGTCACCGCCGGCCGCGACGTGCCGGACGACGTCAACGTCGTCATCGAAATCCCCAAGGATGCCGAGCCCGTCAAATACGAGGTGGACAAGGCGTCCGGCGCGATCTTCGTCGATCGCGTGCTGTCCACGCCGATGCGCTATCCGTGCAACTACGGCTACATCCCGAATACGCTGTCGGGTGACGGCGATCCGGCCGACGCACTGGTGTTGCTGCCGCTGCCGCTGGTCGCGGGATCCGTGATTCGTTGTCGCCCGGTCGGTATGCTGAACATGGACGACGAGGCGGGCCACGACACCAAGGTGGTCGTCGTGCCCAACGACAAGGTGTTCCGGGGTTATGCGCACATCCACGAAATTGCCGACGCCCCGCAGCACTGGCGCGACCGCATCGCGCACTTCTTCGAGCACTACAAGGACCTCGAATCCGGCAAGTGGGTGAAAGTGATGGGTTGGGGCGATGCGGCCGCCGCGCGCGAAGAAATCCGCGTATCGGTGAGCCGTTACCTGCAAGCGCCGGAAAAACCCAGGTTCTAGGCGTGGCAACGTGAGTCGGTCGCAGCCGCTGTTGTGAACAGTCAGCCCATGGAAGGACGTTCTGAAGCTGGCGGCTTCAGGGCCACCAAGTTGCGATGGGCTCCAGCGAAGCGGCGATCAGGGATCGATCGCACCACCAGTAAACGGTCACACAAACAAACGTGCTAGCGTGAAGGCATGATCGCCAAAACCCGTCGCACCCGCATCGTCGCCACCCTCGGCCCCGCCACCGACGCGCCTGGCGTGCTCGAACGCACGCTGCGCGCGGGCGTGGACGTCATCCGGTTGAACCTGTCCCACGGCAAGCCCGAAGACCACCTGAGACGCGCGCACGACGCCTACGTCACGGCGACCGCGCTGGGGCGCGAAGTGGGCGTGCTGGCCGACCTGCAGGGCCCAAAGATCCGCATCGAAACGTTCGCGAATGGCCCGGTCCAGCTCGAAGCCGGCGCCGATTTCACCCTGGATTGCAGCGCCGACGCCGCGCCGGGCGACGCCACGCGCGTGGGCGTCAGCTACCGCGGGCTGCCGGTGGACGTGAAACCCGCCGATCATCTGCTGCTGGACGACGGTCTGGTCGAACTGGAAGTGATGTCGATCGCAGACACGCAGATCCATTGCAAGGTCACAATCGGCGGCAAGCTGTCCGACCGCAAGGGCCTCAACCGCAGGGGCGGCGGGTTGTCACTGGACGCGTTGTCGGACAAAGATCGCGCCGACATCAAGTTGGCGGCGCAACTGAAGGCGGATTTTCTTGCGGTATCGTTCGTGCGTTCGGCCGCCGACATCGAGGAAGCCCGCAAGCTGCTGCACGAAGCCGGCGGCGATGCCTGGCTGGTCGCCAAGATCGAACGCGCCGAAGCCATCGACAGGCTGGAGGAAATCATCGACGCTTCCGACGCCGTGATGGTCGCGCGCGGCGATCTGGGCGTCGAGATCGGCGACGCCGAACTGCCCGGCCTGCAGAAGAAGATCATCCGCGAGGCCCTGGTGCGCAACCGTGCCGTGATCACGGCCACCCAGATGCTGCAGTCGATGGTGGAATCGCCCATTCCGACCCGCGCCGAAGTACTGGACGTCGCCAACGCCGTGATCGACGGTACCGACGCGGTGATGCTGTCAGCCGAATCCGCGGCCGGCAAGCATCCCGACGTCGCGGTGGCGGCGATGAGCCGCATCTGCCTGGGCGCCGAGCGCCAGTTCGAGCCGGCCGAGGACATTTCCACGCACACGCACCGGCTGGACCGCACCGACCAGGCCATCGCGATGGCGGCGATGTTCCTGGCCACGCAGTTGCCGGTGCGCGCGATCGTCGCGCTCACCGAGTCCGGCACCACCGCGCAATGGCTGTCGCGCTACCGCTCGGCGGTGCCCATCTACGCGCTTACGCCCAGCGCCGAGGCGCGCCGGCGGATGGTGCTGTTGCGCGACGTCAAGCCGATGCCGTTCGACATCCGGGCCACGCCCACGCTGGGTGTGCGCCAAGTGGTCCGCGAGGCCGTGCGGCAGTTGTTCCAGCGCGGCGACCTGGCCGAGGGCGATCGCGTGCTGGTGACGCATGGCGATCACACCGGTCGCGGCGGCGGCACCAACACGCTCAAGCTGCTGAGCGTCGGCGCGGACGGGATTGCCGAAAGCCTGAGGGACCTGGGATGAACCGCCTTGCCAGCCTCGTTTGTGTCCTGGTCGCGGGAAGTGCCTTTGCCGCGGTCGGCCCCAACATCAAGGTCGTCCAACCCGACCAGTTGAACAGCTACTGGGTGATGACCAACACCTCGCTCAACGTGGACGTGCCCAACAGCGGCGTGAACCTCGAGAAACCCACCTGCGCCGCCGTCACCTACATGGTCGGCTCGGACGGCGTGACCCGCGACATCGTGGTGCGCAAGACGATTCCGGCCGGCGACCTGAAAACCGTCGCCGCCAGCGCGGTCAAGGACATGCACTACGCACCCGGCGACAAGAACGCCGTTCACGAACCGGTGTTCACCTACCTCATCGTTCCGTTCAACCTGCCCGCCAACCCGGCCGCGCGCAAGCGGATCACCGATGCCTGCGTCCTCAAGGATTTCCCCCAAGGGTATCGATAGCCATCTCCTGACAGTACGAGCGAAGCAGCTTTGGTGAGAAGTCAGGCCATGGACGGCCGTTCTGGTGCAGCACGAGGCTAGCTCTCGATGCGGCCTCGGGCGCAGTGACGCGGCCATCAGGGACGATTGCACAAAAATAATCCCCTACTCGCCTATACTTGCCGGCCCACCGACACCACCGGGACACTGTCATGAGCATCGATCAAATGGAAGCCGTCGCGCAGGCCATGGTCGCGCCGGGCAAGGGCATCATCGCGATCGACGAATCCTCGGGCACCATCAAGAAGCGCTTCGACGCCGTCGGCGTACCCGACAGCGAGGAAAATCGCCGCGCCTACCGCGAAATGCTGCTGACCGCGCCGGGTCTGGCCCAGCACATCTCGGGCGCAATCTTGTATGACGAAACCATTCGCCAGTCCAGCAAGGCGGGCGTGCCCTTCACCAAGATCATGAAGGACGCCGGCATCATCCCCGGCATCAAGGTCGACATGGGTGCCAAGCCGCTGGCCGGTTTTCCGGGCGAACTGGTCACCGAAGGCCTCGACGGGCTGCGCGGGCGGCTGGAGGAATACGTGAAGCTGGGCGCCGAATTCGCCAAGTGGCGCGCGGTGATCACGATCGGCGAGGACATGCCCAGTTCCACCTGCATCGACGCCAACACCCACGCGCTGGCGCGCTACGCCGCGCTGTGCCAGGAAGCCGGCCTGGTGCCAATGGTCGAACCCGAGGTGCTGATGGACGGCGACCATGACATCGAAACCTGCTTCGAGGTCACCGAAGCGACACTGCGCTCGCTGTTTGGCGCGCTGTACGAGCACAACGTGATGCTGGAAGGCACGATCCTGAAGGCCAGCATGGTCGTATCCGGCAAGGATTGCCCCGAGCAGGCCGACCTCGAGGAAGTGGCCGAATCGACCATCCTGTGCCTGAAATCCACGGTACCGGCGGTGCTGCCGGGCATCGTGTTCCTGTCCGGCGGCCAGAGCGACGAGGACGCCACTGCGCACTTGAACGCCATGAACCGCCTGGGCCCGCATCCGTGGCCGCTGTCGTTCTCGTACGGCCGCGCGATGCAGCAGGCCGCGCTGCACCTGTGGTCCAAGGACATGGCGGGCAACTTCGGCGCCGCACAGAAGATCGTGGTCGAACGCGCGCGCGACAACGGGCTGGCTGCACTGGGCCAGTGGAAGAAAGCCGCGTAAGGCAGGGGGCGGGAAGCGCGCAGCGCACCCGCCTGTCCATGCATTAATGGCGGGTTGTACCCGTCCTACATAAAACCGCCGGCGCCAGCCGGCGGTTTTGGTTTGGGCGTTGCATCCGTCGAGCATTCTCTTTATCTTGATGGAAAGATATATTGACCCGGATGCCGATGACCCCGATCTCGCTGGAGTTCTTCCCACCCAAGACCGACGAGCAGCGCGCGCAACTGGACCGCGCCTTGCCGAAACTGAAGGCGCTGGCGCCCGAATTCGTCAGCGTCACCTTCGGCGCCGGCGGTTCCACCCTCACGCACACGCCACGCACGGTGCGGGAATTGCGCGAGAACCACGGGTTTGAAGTCGCCCCGCACGTATCGTGCATGGGCGGCTCGCGCGATGAAATCCGCGCGCTGCTGAACGATTACCGCGAACTCGGCTGCAAGCGCATCGTCGCGTTGCGCGGCGACCTGCCCTCGGGCATGGCTTCGCCGGGTGACTTTCGCTATGCCTCGGAGTTGGTGGATTTCATCCGCCACGAACACGACGGCTGGTTCCACATCGAGGTGGCGTGCTACCCAGAATGCCATCCGCAATCCGACCACGCGCAGGCGGATCTTGCGCACTTCAAGGCCAAGGTCGAGGCCGGCGCGGACGGCGCAATCACGCAGTATTTCTTCAACGCCGACGCCTACTTCCGGTTCGTGGACGATGCCCGTGCAGCCGGTGTCACAATCCCGATCGTGCCGGGCATCATGCCGATCGCGAACTTCGCGCAGTTGCGCCGGTTCTCGGAAATGTGCGGTGCGGAGATCCCGCGCTGGATCGGCAAGCGCATGCTCGCCTACAGCGACGATGCCGAGGCGGTGCGCACGTTCGGCGCCGACGTGGTGGCGGCCATGTGCCGGCGCCTGCTGGATGGCGGCGCGCCGGGGTTGCACGTCTACACCTTGAACCGCGCGCGCGCGACGCTGGCGATGCTGCAGCGCCTGGACGCCGTGGCCGGCAACTGACACCCGCCGGCTACACTGGCGGCGATGCGTACGTTGTCCTTGCAATGCCTGTGCCTGTTCGCGCTGCTTGCCTGCGCGCCACAGGTCCACGCGCAGGCCACCCAACCGATCCATCGCTGCATCGGCGCGCACGGCGAACCCGAGTTTTCCGGCCAGCCCTGCGCCACGCCGGCACCCGCGCCAGGCGGCGCACCGTCAGCCTCCCCGGCCAGCGGCGCCGGCAGCGTGTGTGCGGCTTCGCCGCAGGCGCTGCGGCAAGCCATTGCGGGCGCGTTCGCCGCGCATGATGTCAACCAGTTGTCCGGGCTGGTCCTGTGGCGCGGCACGGGTCAGGCTTCCGCACGCGCGACGCTGCAGTCACTGGCCCGCTGGCTGCGCCAGCCCCTGACCGGCATCGTCTTCACCCCGGCGGCCAGGCCACCGGATTTCAACGCCGGCGCGCTGCCAGCCGCAGCTTCCACTGCGCCGGCTGCCACCCAGCCACCCACGGGCCTGAACGTGTCCACCGGTGGTGACGCGGGGGGTACGCGCGATTTCGGCATCGTCCGTTCCGGCGACTGCTGGTGGCTGACGTTCTGAACGCAGCGATGCCCGCACCCACGCGGGGCTCTGCGCGCCCGCTGATATAATTCGCGGTCCACCACGGACGCGGTTGCCATCGCCATGATCGTCCTCGACGGGCGCAGTGCGCTGTCGGATTTTCGCCTCGATCGCCTCAACCAGCGTCTTGCGGCCATCTCGAAAAACATCCACGTGCGCGGTGCACGGCACGTGTATTTCGTCGAATCGCAGTCGCCGCTGGCGCCGGCGTTGTACAAGCGCCTCGCGGAAGTGCTGGACGCCACCGAGGCCCCTCCCGCCGACGCATCGCTGTGGGTGGTGCCGCGGCTGGGCACGCGGTCACCGTGGTCGTCCAAGGCCACCGACATCGCGCATCACGTGGGCATCCCCGTGGCGCGGGTCGAACGCGGCACCGCCTTCCTGATCGACCACCTGCCCGCGCAAGCCGATCCTGCGTTCGCGGCGGTCGCAACCGCGTTGCACGACCCGATGACGCAGTCCGTGCTGCTGAAGCTGACGGACGCAGCGCGCATTTTCATCTCGGGCCACGCGGGGCCACTGGGCAACGTGGCGCTGGGCGCGGACCCGGGAGCGGCGCTGCAGCGCGCCAACGGTGAACTCGGCTTGGCCCTGGCGCCGGATGAAATCGACTACCTTGCCGACAACTATGCCCGGATCGGCCGCGACCCGACCGACGCCGAACTGGTGATGTTCGCGCAGGCCAATTCCGAGCACTGCCGGCACAAGGTCTTCAACGCCAGCTTCAGCGTCGATGGCGCGCCGCAAACGGCCAGCCTGTTCGACCTGATCCGCACGACGCACCAAGCGTCGCCCGCGTACACCTTGTCGGCTTACCACGACAACGCCGCCGTGATCGAAGGTTCCGAAGGTGCGCGTTTCTTCGCGGATGCCGACGGCACGTGGCGCGCACATCCGGAAGCCATCCCCTACGCCATCAAGGTGGAAACCCACAACCATCCGACCGCGATTTCGCCGTGGCCGGGCGCGGCCACCGGTTCCGGCGGCGAGATTCGCGATGAAGGTGCGGTGGGTCGGGGCGGCAAGCCCAAGGCCGGCCTTACGGGATTTTCGGTATCGCACCTGCGCATTCCCAACCTGCCGCGGCCGTGGGAAGCCGAACGCCCGCTGCCGCCACGCGTCGCGAGCGCGTTCGAGATCATGCGCGACGGCCCGCTCGGCGCTGCCGGTTTCAACAACGAATTCGGGCGGCCCTGCCTTGCGGGTTATTTCCGCACGTTCGAACTCGAGACCGGCACGCCCGGCATGCGCCACGGCTACGACAAGCCGATCATGCTGGCCGGCGGCGTCGCCAACATCCGCCCGATGCTGGTGCGAAAGAACAAGCTGGTGCCGGGCGACCACGTGATCGTGCTGGGCGGCCCCGCGATGCTGATCGGCCTGGGTGGCGGCGCCGCGTCATCGATGGCGGCCGGCGCTTCCAGCGCCGCGCTCGACTACGCGTCGGTGCAACGCGACAACCCGGAAATGCAGCGGCGCTGCCAGGAGGTCATCGACGCCTCTTGCGCCTTCGGCGGGGCCAGTCCCATCGTCGCGATCCACGACGTGGGCGCCGGCGGCCTGTCCAACGCGATCCCGGAACTGCTGCACGATTCGGGCGTCGGCGGGGATATCGACCTCGACGCGGTGCCCTCGGACGACCCGCAACTTTCACCCATGCAGATCTGGTGCAACGAGTCGCAGGAACGCTACGTGCTGGGCGTGCATCCCGTCGACCTCGAGCGCTTCCGCGCGACCTGCGCGCGCGAGCGTTGCCCGTTCGCAGCGGTGGGAGTGGCGACGGAAGGACAGCGCCTGATTGTTTCGCGCTTGCAAACTGCCCCCCATCTGCCTTCCGGGCCCCTTCCCCCGCAAGCGCGGGAAGGGAAAGAAACAGTGATCGACATGGACCTGGCGATGCTGCTGGGCAAGCCGCCGCGGATGCAGCGCGACGCGACCCGCGTCAGGCCCCAGCTCGACATCATTCCCGACCTCACCGGCATCGGCCTCGACGACGCGATCGAACGCGTGCTGCGGATGCCGGCGGTGGCGGACAAGGCGTTCCTGATCCACATCGGCGACCGCAGCGTGGGCGGCTTGTGCGCGCGTGACCAGCTGGCCGGCCCGTGGCAGGTTCCGGTTTCCGACTGCGCGGTGACGCTGGCGGACTTCGAGGGCTACGCGGGCGAGGCGATGGCGATGGGCGAACGCGCGCCGGTCGCGGTGCTGGATGGCGCGGCCTCGGCACGCATGGCGCTGGGCGAGGCCCTGACCAACCTGATCGCGGCGCCGGTGGCCAAACTGGACGAGGTCCGGCTGTCCGCCAACTGGATGGCCGCGATCGGCCACGCCGGCGAAGACGCCGCGCTGTTCGACGCGGTGCAGGCGGTGTCGCAGCAGCTGTGTCCGCCGCTCGGCATTTCCATTCCCGTCGGCAAGGATTCACTGTCGATGCGCACGCTGTGGCGCGACGGCGAGCGCGAACAGCGCACCATCGCGCCGGTGTCGTTGATCGTCAGCGCCTTCGCGCGCGTGGCCGATGTGCGCAATACGCTGACGCCGCAAGTGCGGATGGATGCCGGCGACACCGAGCTCTGGCTGCTCGACCTCGGCGCCGGGCGCGACCGCCTGGGTGGATCGGTGCTGACGCAAGCCTACGAACGCGGCGGCGGCATGCCGCCCGACTTCGACGATCCTGCACGCCTGCGCAACCTGTTCGACGGCATTCGGGCCGCCTGCGCGCAAAACCTGTTGCTGGCGTACCACGACCGCTCCGACGGCGGCGTGATCGTGACGCTGCTGGAAATGGCCTTCGCGGGCCATTGCGGCCTCGAAATCGTGCTGGATGACTGGGCCGACAGCGCGCTGCGCGCGCTGTTCAACGAGGAACTCGGCGCGGTGGTGCAGGTGCGCGCGGACGACCATGCTGCGTTCGCCGCCATCGTTGCGGCCCACGGACTGGCGGGCATGGCGCGCGTGATCGCGCGACCCAAGGCCAAGCTCGGCATCAAACTGTACGTCGGTGATGAAACCGTCGCCAAGTGGAACTGGCAGAAACTGATGGGCGCGTGGCACGAAACCAGCCATGCCATGCAACGCCTGCGCGACAACCCCGCCAGCGCCGACGCCGAACGTGACTGGCGCTGCGATGACGACGATCCCGGGCTGACCGCCAGGCTTTCATTCGATCCGGCCGATGACATCGCCGCGCCGTACATCGCCAAAGGTGCCCGCCCGCGCGTTGCGGTGTTGCGCGAACAGGGCGTCAACGGCCAGGTGGAAATGGCGGCCGCGTTCACGCGCGCCGGCTTCGATGCCATCGACGTGCACATGAGCGACCTGGTCGAAGGGCGCCACCGGCTGGAGGAGTTTGCGGGTTTTGCGGCGTGCGGCGGCTTTTCCTACGGCGACGTGCTGGGTGCCGGCCGCGGCTGGGCGGCCTCCATCCTCTATCACGACGAATTGCGCGAATCGTTCGCCACGTTTTTCGCGGACGAAAGCAAGTTCGCAGTCGGCATGTGCAACGGCTGCCAGATGCTCTCGCAACTGAAATCCATCATTCCGGGCGCGGAGCACTGGCCGACGTTCCAGCGCAACGCTTCGGAACAATACGAGGCGCGCCTGGTCACGCTGGAAGTGCTGGACGCCGGCTCCATCCTGTTCCGCGGCATGGCCGGATCGCGCATCCCCATCGTCACGGCGCACGGCGAAGGCCGCGCCGTGTTCGCCGATGGTGACAAGGCCGGCCGCGCCACCGCCTGCGTGCGCTTCGTGGACAACCGCGGCAAAGCCACCGAGGTGTTCCCCCTGAACCCCAACGGTTCGCCCGAAGGTCTGGCTGGGTTCACCGCCGCCGACGGCCGCGTGACCATATTGATGCCGCACCCCGAGCGCGTGTTCCGCACCGCGCAGATGAGCTGGCACCCGCGTGAATGGGGCGAGGATTCGCCCTGGATGCGGATCTTCCGCAACGCCCGCGCGTTCGTGGGCTGACACGCAACCGCGCAATCCACAGAAGCCATCCCCCCGATCCATTCAGAGGGGCAGCGGCGGAAACACGAGGACGCCGCGGCTGATGCCTTACGCGCGCGACACCACGCCGTCGCGCACCTGCACGCGCACCGCGACCAGCGACTGCCCGCGGCAGGGGCCGGCCACGCACAGGCCGGCCTCGCGCAGGGCAAAGGTGGCGCCATGCACCGCGCAGGTCAGCTTGTCGTCCTTCACCAGGAACAGCCCGGGCGCGTAGTCCATGCGGCGGCCCGCATGCGGGCACACGTTCAGCCACGCCTGCACGGAATTGCCGTGGCGCGCCAGCAACAGTGGCTCGCCTTCCGGATCCGGCGGGTCCACGCCCAGCACGCCACCGTCGGGAATGTCGTCCAGGCGGCACAGGAACGGGTCAAGGGCGGTCATGTCCATCTGCGGCTCCCGGCACTTGTTTCCGCGGCCGCGCGGCCGCATGGTTGAAGGTGCCATTCTGCCATGCGGGTCCAGCCGATGCGCGCCCAATTCATTTTTCCACCCTTGCCCCGGCATCCACTGCTGCGCGTGTTGGCGGTCGTGGGTGGCCTGATCGTGCTGGCGGTGCTGGCGACGGCGGGCCTGGTGCTGGGGGCCGCGGTCCTGGCAGTGGCCGCATTGACACTGGCCGTGCGCCGCTGGCGGTCACGACACGCGTCAACCACGCCCGACCCGTCGATCATCGAGGGCGAATTCTCGGTGGTGTCACCACGCGCACGCGCCGAACTGCCGCGTCCGGAATGACAAGATCCGGATGGCGGCCGCGCGCCCGGCGTCGCAACATGGCCGCATGAACGCATCCAACGGCAAACGATCCGATCCACTCGAACGCGCCCGCGAACAACTCGACCACGGCGCGCAAGCGCCATCGCTGCGCGAACTTGCGGCAAGCATCGGGCTTTCGCCCGCATACCTGCAGCGCAGGTTCCGGCGCCGCTTCGGCGTGTCGCCCGCCGAATACGCGCGCACGCGCCGGTTTGCCGACCTGAAGGCCCAACTGCGCAAGGGCGACAGCGTGACCGACGCGGTGTATGCCGCGGGTTTCGGCTCGCCCAGCCGCGTGTACGAACACGCGGACCGCCTGCTGGGCATGCCGCCTGCGCGCTATCGCGAAGGTGGCAAGGGCATCGCGATTCGCTACACCACGGCACGCTCGCCACTCGGCCGGGTGCTGGTGGCGGCGACCACGCGCGGCATCTGCGAGGTGGCGTTGGGCGACGACGATGCACGCCTGCTGACCGCATTGCGAGAGGAGTTTCCCGGGGCCACGCTGCAGCGCGTCGATGCCGGCCGCGACGAGTGGCTTGCGGCGGTGCTGGACCGCGTCGCTGCCGAATTTTCCGACCGGAAAAACCCGCGCGTAGCGCCAAGCCTGCCGCCCGTGGACGTCACCGCCACCGCGTTCCAATGGCGCGTGTGGCAGGCCCTGACGCACATCCCCGCCGGCGAAACCCGAAGCTATGCCGAAGTCGCCCGCGCCATCGGCGAGCCCGGCGCCGCCCGCGCCGTCGGCCACGCCTGCGGCAGCAACAAGCTCGCGCTGATCGTGCCTTGCCATCGCGTGGTGCGCGCGGACGGCAGCCTCGGTGGCTGGCGCTGGGGCGTCGCGCGCAAGCAAAACCTGTTGCAGCGCGAAGCGAAGTCGCAACGGCCCCGCAAAACGCTTGCTGCTCGTCCTGGCCGTTCAACGGGCTGAATCCGCACGGCCCGCGCGGTCACCGGCGACAAGACCTTGGGTTGTTCCCGCAGGCTTTCGCCAACGCAACCCGCCCAGCCATTGGTGCGCGGCTGCAACGCAGCGTCAACCGCACGCTTGTCGCCGTCGCGAAAAACCGCGCTGCTCTCAGCTGAGTGCGCCGTGGCAGTGCTTGTATTTCTTGCCTGAACCGCACGGACACGGATCATTGCGGCCAACCTTCGGACCCGCGCGCACCACCGGCGCGGCGGCTGCCGCGACCGCAGCTCCGGCAGCCGCGTGTGACTCCCCGGCCAGGGCCGGCGGCGGCGCGGCATCGAAGCCGGTGGACTGCGCGTGCTGGAATTCCATGGCGCGCGCCGCGGCCAAGCGGCGCTGCTCGGCTTCCAGCGCGGCGACCTCTTCTTCGGAACGGATGCGCACACGCGCCAAGGTCGTTATCAGTTCCTTCTTGATGCGACCCAGCATGTCCTCGAACAGGCGGAAGGCTTCGCGCTTGTATTCCTGCTTGGGATCGATCTGCGCGTAGCTGCGCAGGTAAATGCCCTGGCGCAGGTAATCCATATTGGCCAGGTGATCCTTCCAGGCGCTGTCCACGGCGGTCAGCATCACGTGCTTTTCCAGCGCACGCATGACTTCCGGGCCGACCTGCTGCTCCTTGGCCGCAAACATTTCGTCGGCCGCTTCCATCACGTGCTTGTGGATGGTCTCGGCGTCGGCTTCCCGCTCGGTGTCGAGCCAGCGCTTCAAGTCCAGCTGCATGCCGAAGTCCTTCTCCAGCGTGGACTGCAGCCCAGCCATGTCCCACTGGTCGTCGATAGTGTCGCGCGGCACGTACTGCGTCGCCAGCGATTCGAACACGTCGCGGCGGATGTCGCGCACGGTTTCGGACACGTCGTCGGACTCCAGCAGCTCGCGCCGCTGGGCGTAGATGACCTTGCGCTGGTCATTGGCGGTGTCGTCGAACTCCAGCAGCTGCTTGCGGATGTCGAAGTTGTGCTGTTCGACCTTGCGCTGCGCCTTTTCGATCTGACGGCTGACCAGTTTGTCCTCCAGCGCGTCGTCTTCCTTCATGCCGAAGCGCTGCATCCAGCGGATCAGGCCTTCGCCGCCGAAGATGCGCATCAGGTTGTCCTGCAGCGACAGGTAGAAGCGCGAGGAACCCGGGTCGCCCTGACGGCCGGAACGGCCACGCAACTGGTTGTCCACGCGCCGCGATTCATGCCGTTCGGTGCCGACGATGTGCAGGCCGCCGGCGTCCAGCACCTGCTGGTGGCGCTGTTTCCATGCAGCCTTCACGCGCTCCTTGTCGGCGTCGCTGGCCTCTGCCGGCAACTCGGCGAGATCGGCGTCCAGGCTGCCGCCCAACACGATGTCGGTGCCACGACCGGCCATGTTGGTGGCGATCGTGACCGCGCCCGGCATGCCGGCCTGTTCGACGATCTTCGCCTCGCGTTCGTGCTGCTTGGCGTTCAGCACCTCGTGCGGCACGCCGGCCTTCTGCAACAGGTCATGCACCACTTCGGACACTTCAATGGACGCGGTACCCACCAGCACCGGCTGGCCGCGGTCGTGACACGTCTTGACGTCTTCCAGCACGGCCTTGAACTTGGCGTCGGGCTTCAGGAACACGAGGTCGGCGTTGTCCTTGCGGATCATCGGCTTGTTGGTGGGGATCACCACCACTTCCAGCCCGTAGATGGTCTGGAACTCGGTGGCTTCCGTATCCGCGGTACCGGTCATGCCCGACAACTTGTCGTACATGCGGAACAGGTTCTGGAAGGTGATCGACGCCATCGTCTGGTTTTCACGCTGGATCGGCACGCCTTCCTTGGCCTCGACGGCCTGGTGCAAACCTTCGGACCAGCGCCGGCCCGGCAGGGTGCGGCCGGTGAACTCGTCGACGATGATGATTTCACCGTCGCGCACGATGTAATCGACGTCACGCTGGTACAGCCCGTGCGCGCGCAGGGCCTGGTTGAGATGGTGCACGACCGCGAGGTTGCGGGCGTCGTAAAGGTTGGAATCCTCCGCCAGGATGCCGGCCTCGTGCAGCAGCTGCTCGGCGTGCTCCATGCCCGCCTCGGACAGGTGCACCTGCTTCTGCTTTTCATCTACGTAGTAGTCGCCGGGCTCGGGCGCCTCGCCGGCCAGCGGCTCCTTGGCCTGCCGGGTCATGTGCGGCACGATCCGGTTGACGCGGATGTAGAGCTCGGGCGAATCCTCGGCCGGGCCGGAAATGATCAGCGGCGTACGGGCCTCGTCGATCAGGATCGAATCCACCTCGTCCACGATCGCGTAGTGCAGGCCGCGCTGGTAACGCTGCTCCTTCGACACCGCCATGTTGTCGCGCAGGTAGTCGAAGCCGAACTCGTTGTTGGTGCCATAGGTGATGTCGGCGGCATAGGCGGCGGCCTTGTCGGACATTTCCATGCCCGGCCAGACCACGCCTACCTTCAGGTCGAGGAAGTTGTAAACCTTGCCCATCCACGCCGAGTCGCGTTTGGCCAGATAGTCGTTGACGGTCACGACGTGCACGCCCTTGCCCGCGAGCGCGTTCAGGTACACCGGCAGCGTCGCGACCAGGGTCTTGCCCTCGCCGGTGCGCATTTCGGCGATCTTGCCCTGATGCAACACCATGCCGCCGATCATCTGCACGTCGTAATGGCGCATGCCGATCACGCGCCGGCTGGCCTCGCGCACCACCGCAAACGCTTCCGGCAACAGGTTGTCCAGGCTTTCGCCAGCGGCGATGCGCTGCCTGAACTCGGCGGTCTTGGCCTTGAGCGCGGCGTCGTCGAGTTTCTGCATTTCGGGTTCGAGCGCGTTGATGCGCGCCACGGCCCTCGACATCTGCTTGAGCACGCGCTCGTTGCGACTGCCGAGGAAATTCGTCAGGAAATTGGGCATCGGACTGGGATTCGCGGTTCCGGGGCTGCGGTTGAAAGTCAATCGGGCATGATAAAAGGACACATCGCCCGCGCCTAGTGATGGCGGCAAATTTGGCGGATTTCAAGCCGTTGCGGGGGTGGCAACGCGTCCGGCGAGTCGGCGCCCCCACCCGGAGCGGCTTTTGTGGAAAGTCAGCCCATGGATGGGCGCTCCGGTGCTGGTGACCCACAAAGCCACCCATTGCACCCACACTTCGGCAAAGCCGCAATCATGGACGACCGCAAAATCTACCTGCGCACGTACGCGATCGGGTTCACCAGTTTGCCGTCGTGCCAGACCTCGAAGTGCACGTGCGGGCCGGTCGAACGGCCCGTGGAGCCGGCATCCGAGATGACCTCGCCCGCGTGGACGTGCTCGCCCACGTGCGCCAGCAGCTTGCTGTTGTGGGCGTAGCGCGTCATGTAGCCGTCGCCGTGGTCGATTTCGACCACCTTGCCGTAGCCGTCGCGCACACCCGCGTAGGTGACCACGCCCGCCGCGACCGAGTGCACCTGCGTGCCGAACGGCACCCCGATGTCCAGGCCCGGGTGGAAACTCCGGCGCCCGGTGAACGGATCGATGCGGTAACCGTAGGGCGAGGAAACGTAGCCGTCATTCACCGGCATGCCGGCGGGAACCAGGCTGGCCGCGACCTCGCGATCGGTGAGCAGCGATTGCAGCACGCCCAGCTGGTTCTGCTGGTTGTCGAACCGCTGCGCCAATTGTTCCATGCTGACGGTCAGGTCGAATGGCAGCGAACGGGTGGGCGGGACGGCGTTTTCCGGGCCGCCGATGCCAGGCGACTCGCTGAAATCGAATTCCTTGGGATCCAGCTTGCCCGCCGCCACCAAGCGCTGACCCAATGCGTCAAGGCGCGCGGAGTCGGCCTGCAATTCACCCAGCTTGATGGCCATCCGGTTGATGTCCTGCTGGGCGTTGTCGCGTACCTGCTGCAATTCGACCTTCTGCGAGGCGACCTGCTGGCGCAGGGAATCGACCTTGGCCAAGGTGCGGCTACCGGGACTCACGATCCACACGGCAAGCGTAGCGCTGGTGACGATGCACAGGGCCACGCCCAACAGCAGGCGCCATTGCAACCGACGGTTCGCCTGGCGGCGGTTGGTCAGCCACGTATCCGAAACCGCGCACCGCTGCGAGCGGGCCACCAGTATCATGCCCATGTCAGTTGCACTCGTGGATCATCGTCGTTTGTCTCCTGTCCGACCGCTACCGCCCCGCGACACCCGCGGCCCGACGCCGCTTTCACAATGCGCGCCGGTCGCCGACCTGACGGCCCGGGCACGCGAAGTTGACCGCCTGAGCCAACAAATTGTTCCGCTGTTGCCGATGCCACTGCGCAAGCACGTCAGTCATGCCGGCCTGCGCAACGATCGCGTCCTGCTGCTGGTCGAGTCGCCCGTCTGGGCGAGCCGTGCCCGCATGGACCAGGCGGGCATTCTTGCGGCCGTACACGGCCTTGGCCTGGCCGCGACTTCCGTCACGACCAAGGTGATGCCGATCCAGGCACCCAACGAGGACTCCGCCACCCCGCGGCCAGCTTCTCCGCAGACCGCGCAACACATACGCGCGGCTGCCATGGCCGTTTCCGATCCGGACCTGCGGGCTCTGTTCCTCGAATTGGCCGCCCTGGCGGACAACCCGACGGACACGTGACGCTCGCTGGCCGGTACCGCCCCCTCGTTCCACCGGCGGAAGCGGACGTTATAACACGCCGCGGGCCGGACGCGCAGGCCAAAGTCAGAGAAAAGTCACAATTCCGGAAAGTTGTCGGGGGACAGGCACACCCACGATCTACGGACGCGTCAACGGGCCCGACCGAAACGGCCGTTGCGAGAAGCCAAGACAGGAAAGTCGTTCGGAGCCACGCGCTCGGAGTTGCCCACCCCGTGGATTGCTCCAACGCAGCCGCGATCAGGGGTTGATCGCAGGGCTCTCGCAAAAAGTCAGGGCAGGAAGCCCGTTCCGGAGTCACATCGCCGAAAGCGGCTCGCTCCGTGGGATTGCCCCAACGAAGCCGCGATCAGGAATGACCGCACCTACACCGCCTGGGCAGGATGCGCGTAGGAGATCGGTGCCAGCGCCGGGTCGTCGAAGGTGACCTCTTCCCACGCGGACTTGTCGGCCAGCAGGGCACGCAACAGCTGATTGTTCAACTGGTGACCCGACTTGTGGCCAAAGAACGCACCGATCAAGCTGTGACCCAGCAGGTAAAGGTCACCGATGGCGTCGAGGATCTTGTGCTTGACGAACTCGTCCTCGTAACGCAGGCCGTCCTCGTTCAGCACGCGGTAGTCGTCCAGCACGATGGCGTTGTCCATCGAGCCACCCAGCGCCAGGTTCTTTTCGCGCAGCATCTCAATGTCGCGCATGAAGCCGAAGGTGCGCGCGCGGCTGACTTCTTTCACGAACGAAGTCGTGGAGAAATCGATCTCGGCACGCGAGGCGCGGCGCGAGAAAATGGGGTGGTGGAACTCGATGGAGAAGCCGACCTTGAAGCCGTCGAACGGCTTGAACTCGGCCCACTTGTCGCCGTCCTCGACCTTCACCGGCTTCTTGATGCGGATGAAGCGCTTGGGCGCGGCCTGCTCCTCGATGCCCGCCGACTGCAGCAGGAACACGAATGGCCCCGCGCTGCCATCCATGATCGGCACTTCCGACGCGGACAAGTCGACGTAGGCGTTGTCGATGCCGAGGCCAGCCATCGCCGACATCAGGTGCTCCACCGTACCCACCCGTACGCCATCCTGAACCAGCGTGCTGGACAGGCGCGTATCACCCACGTGTTCGCAACGCGCCGGGATGATCACCGGTTCCGGAAGGTCGGTGCGGCGGAACACGATGCCGGTGTTGGCCGCCGCGGGACGCAGGGTCATGTACACCTTCTCACCCGTGTGCAAGCCCACGCCCGTCGCGCGGATCACGTTTTTGAGCGTGCGCTGCTTGATCATTTTTCGTTGGAATCCTGTTAGGCAAACGCTAAAACGTGGGCGATGCTATCACGGTTGACAGCCCGAATAAAGTGGACTCGTGCGTTTAGTTAACCGGTATATGACGGGTGTCCGCACCCGCAGGGTGGAAATACCTGAACGCCGCCCCCGGTGGACAGTGACCGCGTCGGAGG
The DNA here is from genome assembly GCA_025924775.1 of Rhodanobacteraceae bacterium. Lineage (GTDB taxonomy): Bacteria > Pseudomonadota > Gammaproteobacteria > Xanthomonadales > Rhodanobacteraceae > 66-474. Next base: position 587 of record JAICHS010000003.1, on the reverse strand, counting down.
CGGCCGGGTTCCCGTAGATGGAAAATCCGCCCGCACCGCCGGGGCGAAGGCGGGCGTTTACGCCTGGGCACCCAGCCAGGGACGGCTGGACCGGTGCCAAGCATCATGGATGACAGCTTTTCACGTTCATAGCAGCCCCGTGAACTGCCGGGGCGAAGGCGGGCGTTTACGCGATGCCAGTGGCATCGCGTGCCCGCGTGAGCGACCAGCCAAGGACGGCTGGGCCGGCTTCAAGCACCATGGATGGTTGCTTGCCACACCCACGGCAACATCGTGAACTGTCGGGGACGGGAGTCCGACAGTTCACTTGCGGCCCTGGCTATCCGCTAGTCCGCCTGGCGACGCAGGAACGCCGGAATGTCCAGATAGTCGGGTACGCCCGCCGCCTCCGCGGCCGGTTTGCCGGCCGGCACGGCCACCGCGTTGCGCCCCATTGCAGGCATCGCCACGGCTTCCGGCTGGGCCGCAAAGCCCACCACGCCGTTGTCGGTGCCGGTGCGCAGGACCCGCGTCGGCTTCGGCATTTCGACCAGTTCCGGCTTGGCCATTGTCCGCGGCAGCGCCTTGGCGGCACGGTTGAGGCCGGT
>JAICHS010000002.1 GCA_025924775.1 Rhodanobacteraceae bacterium | reverse complement strand
TTCGGTGGCGGTGTCGTCGGTGATCGCGCAGGGCGCGAAGTGGACGTTCCAGCGTGAACGCCCCGAGCAGACCGACAACCCGAACAAGTGGTTCCAGGGCACGCGCTACGAGAGCTTTCCCAGCGGCGAAGTCACCGCGATCGCCGGCGCGGTGACGCCGTTCGTGGTCGCCTACGGACATGACCATCCGGCCGTGTACGCGCTCGAGCTGCTGCCGTTGTACGACGCCGTCGCGCGCGTCAAGACGCGCGGGCCCTGGCAAAGCGACGTGCTCGGCGGCGGGGCGACCGGCACGGCGGTGGGCATTTGGGCGGCCAAACGCCAGTCGCCCCTGATCCTGGGCTGGCTGCCGGGCGGATTCCAGGTGGGCTTCATCCACCGCTTCTGATGCCTTCCGGGGCGCCCTCCGCGATGTCCCGCCAAGGCCTCGAGCAATTTCGCCGACGTGTCTCCCGGCATGCCATGCGCGCCGTGTACAAGGTCGCGGCCGGAGCCTTGTGTCCGCCGACACGCCTGCCCGCCGCCGACGTCCACCGGATCCTGGTGTGCCGCAGCGTGCGTACCCTGGGCGACTCGCTGACGTTGACGCCGTTGCTGGAGGAACTGGAACTGCGTTTCCCCGGCGCCGAAGTCGACCTGCTGAGCCGCTGTCCCGTGGCTGCGCAGATCTATGACGGGCGCTTCGCGGTTGGCCGCGTGATGCAGGTACCCACCCACGCCGCGGGACATTTGCTGCGGACGGTGCGCACGCTTGCCGGGATGCGTCGGCAACGCTACGACCTGGTGATCGATCCCGATCCGCAATCACAGAGCGGGCGGCTGTTGACGCTGCTGGCGCGGGCGCGCTGGTCGCTCGGTTTCGCGGGCCACGCCAAAAGCGGCGCGCTGACGCACATGGTGGACAGTGCCGGCAGCCCGCGCCACAAGGCTAAGGCGCCCGTGTACCTGTTGCGGCAGGCACTCGGGGCGACGGCCATCCAAGACTACCCGGCCATGACGCTGCGCCTGGACGAGGCCGAGCTGCGCCGTGGACGCGACATGCTGGGGCGCCTGGTCGGGCACGCCGGCAATGCGAAACCATGCATCGGCGTGTTCGCCAACGCCACCGGCGCCAAGCGCTTCGCGCGCGACTGGTGGGAGCGTTTTCTCGCCGCCGTCGAACGCGCCGCACCGGACTGCACCTTCATCGAAATCCTGCCGGCCACCGGCAAATCGCTGATCGGCGCGCGTTATCCGTGCTTCTATTCCAGCGACGTGCGCAAGCTGGCGGCGGTAATGGCGCAACTTGCGCTGTTCGTCGGCACCGACAGCGGCGTGATGCACTTGGCAAGCGCGGCTGGCGCGCCAACCATCGGCCTGTTCTGCGTGACCGATCCTGCCGAATGGGGTCCCTATGGCGGTTGCAACCGCGCAGTCGTCGCGACGACGTGCGACCCCGAACAGGTGGCGGCGCAGGTCATCGAAACGCTGCAGGTGATACGCGCGCGCCATGCCTGAAAACACGCCACACGCGGCGCCTGGCTACGCCGTCGTGCGTAGGGTCCCCAGCATGTCGTTCAAGGTTTTGCTGGGCCGCATGGCGGCGCCAACCTTTGCCAGGTCGGGACGGTAGTAGCCACCGAGTTCCACCGGCTTGCCCTGCGCCGCGTTCAATTCCTCGACGATGGCGGCTTCGGCGGCTTCCAGCTTGTCGGCCAGTGCCGCGAAGGCCGCCGCCAGCTGCGTGTCATCCTGCTGTTCGGCCAACGCACGCGCCCAGTACATCGCGAGATAAAAATGGCTGCCGCGATTGTCCAGCTCGCCGGTCTTGCGCGAAGGCGACTTGTTGGTTTCAAGAAACTTGCCGATGGCGACATCCAGTGTTGCCGCCAAAACCCGCGCACGCGCGTTGTCGTGCTTGCGGCCAAGATCCTCCAGCGACGCGCCGAGGGCCAGGAATTCGCCCAGCGAGTCCCAGCGCAGATGGCCTTCGGCGACAAATTGCTGCACGTGCTTGGGAGCCGAACCGCCCGCGCCGGTCTCGAACAGGCCGCCGCCGGCCATCAGCGGAACGATCGAAAGCATCTTGGCGCTGGTGCCAAGTTCCATGATCGGGAACAGGTCGGTCAGGTAATCGCGCAACACGTTGCCGGTCACTGAAATCGTGTCCTCGCCCTTGCGGATACGCTCAAGCGAATGCCGCGTGGCGTCCGCGGGCTCCATGATGCGGATGTCCAAACCCCGGGTGTCGTGGTCCTTGAGGTAGCGCTCGACCTTCTTGATGATTTCGGCATCGTGCGCGCGGTGCGGGTCAAGCCAGAACACCGCCGGCGTATTCGACAGCCGCGCGCGCGTCACCGCCAGCTTCACCCAGTCGGCCACCGGCGCGTCCTTGGCCTGGCACATGCGCCAGATATCCCCGGTCTCGACCTTGTGTTCGAAAATGATCTTGCCGTCCTGGTCGGTGACGCGCACCACGCCGTCGGCCGGAATCTGGAAGGTCTTGTCGTGGCTGCCGTATTCCTCGGCCTTGTCGGCCATCAGGCCGACGTTGGGCACGCTGCCCAGGGTGGCGGGGTCGAATGCGCCATGCGCCTTGCAGTCCTCGATCACGGCCTGGTACACGCCCGCGTAACAGCGGTCGGGGATGACCGCCTTGCAGTCCTGGCGCTCGCCGTCGGCGTTCCACATCTTGCCGGAGTCGCGGATCATCGCCGGCATCGAGGCGTCGATGATGACGTCGGACGGCACGTGCAGGTTGGTGATGCCCTTGGCGGAATCGACCATCGCCAACGCCGGGCGCTTCGCGTATTCGGCGGCGATGTCGGCCTTGATCGCGGCCTGCTGGTCTTCCGGCAGCTTGGCCAGGCACGCATACAGGTCGCCCAGCCCGTTGTTGGGGTTGAAGCCCGCCTGCTTCAGCACCGTGCCATGTTTCGCCAGCACGTCGGAGAAGAATTCCTCGACCACCACGCCAAACATGATGGGGTCGGACACCTTCATCATGGTGGCCTTGAAGTGCACCGAGAACAACACGCCCAGCGCTTTCGCATCGGCGATCTGGGCGTCGATGAAGGCCGCCAGCGCGCGCCGTGACATCACCGTCGCATCCACGATTTCGCCCGCCTGCACCTTGACCGCGGGCTTCAGCACCTGCTGCGAACCGTCGGCCGCATGCAGCGTGATCGCGAGGCTGCCGGCCCTGGCCAGGGTCGCGGATTTCTCCATGCCGTAGAAATCGTCGGCATCCATGTGCGCGACGTGCGTCTTCGAATCGCCGCTCCATGCACCCATCTTGTGCGGATGCTTGCGTGCATAGGCCTTCACCGAGGCCGGCGCGCGGCGGTCGGAGTTGCCCTGGCGCAGCACCGGGTTCACCGCGCTGCCCTTCACCTTGTCGTAGCGCGCCTTGAGGTCGCGCTCGGCATCATTCTTCGGCGCGTCGGGGTAATCCGGCAGCGCGCAACCCCTGCCCTGCAGTTCGCGGATCGCGGCATTCAGCTGCGGCAGCGAGGCCGAGATGTTGGGCAGCTTGATGATGTTGGCTTCCGGTGCCAGCGCCAGCCGGCCCAGCTCAGCCAGGTCGTCGGGCACCTGTTGGTCGGGCTTCAAGACCTCGGGAAACTGTGACAGGATGCGCCCCGCCAGCGAAATGTCCCGGGTTTCCAGTGCCACCCCGGCCGGCCCCACGAAGGCCTTGACGATGGGCAGGAACGACGCCGTGGCCAGAAACGGTGCTTCATCGGTCAAGGTGTAGATGATCTTGGGTGTGGCTGACATCGGTGACTCCTGGATGACCGCATGCAAACCGCCATTGTCGCGGGTTGCGGGCGCGCAGCCAAGCGGGCGCGCGCTCGGGCGGCAACCGGCGATCGCCACGGAAAGGAACTTGCAACCCGTTTCGGCGATCATTGCACCATGCGAATCGCCCCGACCCCCTGCATTTTGTTGTTCGTCTGCGCCTGCGCTGCCGCGCAAACCCCTCCCACCACGCCACCCGCACCGGCCACCACCGCGACGCCCGCGCCAGCGGGGTCGATCACCACCCTGCAGGCGATCACCGTCACCGGCGTGATGCCGGGCCCGGGCTTGTGGAAAGTCAGCCGCGGCGACCACGTGTTGTGGGTGCTGGGCGTGGTGCCGACGCTGCCCGCCAAAATGGAATGGCGCTCCAGCCAGGTCGCGCGGACCATCGCGCAGTCACAGGCCGTGTTGCAGTCGCCCGACGTCAAGTTGAAGGTGGACACCAACTGGCTGGGCAAACTGTTCCTGCTGCCGTCGGTCTATCGCGCCCAGCGCAACCCTGACGGCAAGACCCTGCACGAGGTGCTGCCGGCGACGGTGTACGCACGCTGGTATTACGCGCGGCAGCATTACTTCGGCGACGACTACAGCGTCGAGCGCTACCGGCCCATCGTGGCCGCCTTCAAGCTGATGGACAAGGCGATGAAGGCGAACGGCCTGCGTGGCAATGGCGAAGTCCTGAAGACGGTGAAGGCGCTGGCCGAGCAGGACCAGGTGAAACTGGTGAAGCCCGACGTGACGCTGGAAATCAAGGAGCCGCGCCAGGCCGTCAAGGCGTTCGCGGCCGAGGGGCCGGATGGCATCGAATGCCTCGGGCTGGTGTTGAACGTGGTCGCGGATGAACTGCCCAACTTCCGCGCACGCGCCAACGCGTGGGCCACCGGCGATATCGACACGTTGCGCAAGGTACCCGAAGGCAAGTACCGCGACACCTGCAAATCCGCGATCACCGGGGCGGGTTTCGCCAAGGCGCTGGGCATCAATGACTTGCCCGCGCGCGTCAAGAACACCTGGCTCGCGGCGGCGGATGCCGCGCTGGCGAGCAACGCGCAAAGTTTCGCGGTACTGCCGATGCACGACGTGCTGGACGCGCACGGCTATCTCGCAGCTCTGCAGGCACGCGGCTATACCGTCACCGCGCCGGACGCAGACAATACGGACGACCCTGCGTCGGCGGGCAGCACTGCCCCGCCCGCAGCCGCATCATCGGTACATTGAGAGCCGGAATTCACATGTTCCGTTCACCCTGAGCTTGGCGAAGGGCGAACGGCATTACAACCCATGGCTGCGCAGGTTCCGCGATGCTCGTCCTGTTCAACAAACCGTTCAACGTGCTGTGCCAGTTCACCGATCGCAGTACACCCCCGCGCCGCACGCTCGCGGCATTCGGCTTGCCGCCGCAGGTGTATCCCGCGGGCAGGCTCGACTACGACAGCGAAGGCCTGCTGCTGTTGACCGACGACGGCGGGCTGGCGCACCGCATCACCGACCCGCGCCACAAGGTGGCCAAGACCTACCTTGCGCAGGTGGAAGGCACGCCGGACGCCACATCCTTGCAACACCTGCGGCGTGGCGTCGAGTTGAAGGACGGCCTGACGCTGCCCGCCGTGGCGCGCCTGATCGAGCGCGCACCGGCGTGGCTGTGGCCGCGCGATCCACCGGTGCGGTTTCGCAAGAGCGTGCCGGACGCATGGCTCGAGCTGACCATCCGCGAAGGCCGCAACCGCCAGGTGCGGCGCATGACCGCCGCGGTCGGTCTGCCCACCCTGCGACTGATCCGCACCCGTATCGGCGAGTACGCACTCGGTGAGCTGGCGCCCGCCATGCATCGCGTTCTCCAGGCGTCTTCGGCCTCGCGGCCGCGAGGCATGCCACGGTGAGCTTCAAGGACCATTTTTCGGGGCATGCCGCGTTGTATGCCAGCGCGCGCCCGCATTACCCCGCGGCGCTGTTCGACTGGCTCGCAAGCGCGGCGCCCGCACGCGGTTGCGTGTGGGATGCCGGTTGCGGCAACGGCCAGGCCAGCGTGGCGCTGGCGCAACGCTTCGACCGCGTGATCGCGACCGACCCCAGCGCGACGCAACTCGACAACGCCGTCGCGCATCCGCGCATCGAATACCGCAACGAACCCATCGGCCCGTCCACGCCCGGCAGCGACCGATACGCCACCAGCCTCGCCGCGCATTCGGTCGATGCGGTCACCGTCGCACAGGCACTGCACTGGTTCGACCTCGCCCCGTTTCTGGCCGAGGTTCGCCGCGTAGCCAAACCCGGCGCCTTGTTCGCGGCGTGGTGTTACGCAAATTGCGGCGTCACGCCGGAAGTCGATCGGGTGATCGCGCATCTGTACGACCCGATCCTGGGTCGATACTGGTCGCCGGAACGACGACTGGTCGATGAAGGCTATGCATCGCTGGACATTCCCTTCGCACAGGTTGCAGCACCCGCCTTCGAAATGCGCGTGGACTGGAATGCATGCCAATTGCTGGCCTATCTGACCTCGTGGTCGGCAGCACAGAAATACACCCGCGCCACCGGCCACGACGCGGTCGCCGCGATTGCGGATGAACTGATTGCGGCCTGGGGCGATGCCGAAAAGGTGAAGCCCGTGCGGTGGACGCTCGCGATTCGTGCGGGGCGGGTGAGATAGAACCAGCGAGCAAACTGGATATTCGCCCCCTTCCCAAGGAAGCGGGGTGAAGGGGGATCGCTTTTCTTCAGGTACTCGACGACATCCCCTCGCTGCTCTGTGTCGACCCTCTTCGTTCCGAAGAGAGTGTTGCGTCCTTGGGCTCCGTCGCGATACTCCCGCCTGGCGCACCAATACCAAAAAACGCACGCGCCGCCGCGGTCGCGTTGGCGGCGGTGGTCTCGGCCTCTTCCCCACGCAACCCCGCAACGACTTCACAAACGTGCGCAAGGTACATCGGCTCGTTGCGCCGGTCGGAAGGTTGCGGACGGAGGTCGCGCGGCAACAGATAGGGCGCGTCAGTTTCCAGCAGCAACCGGTTCGCGGGAACTTCGCGGACCAGCTCGCGCAAATGCAAGCCGCGGCGCTCGTCGCAGATCCAGCCGGTGATGCCGATGTGGCAGTCGAGGTCAAGGTAATCGAACAGCGCCCGGCGTTCGTCGGTGAAACAGTGCACCACCACCGCCGGCACGTGGTCCCGCGCGGTTTTCAGCAACGCGAGGAAATCTGCATGCGCGTCGCGCTGGTGCAGGAACAACGGCTTGTGCAGATCGATCGCGATCGCAAGCTGTCGCTCGAATGCCTCGCGTTGTGCCGGGCGCGGTGACAGGTCACGAAAATAATCCAGCCCGGTTTCGCCCACTGCAACCACTTCGGGCTCGCGCTGCAAGGCCCGCAACAGCGCATCGGTGTCCGCACCGTAGTCGCCCGCGTGATGCGGATGTACGCCCGCCGTCGCCCACAACACGCCGGGGTGGGCGCGCGCCAGTTCCAGCGCCTGCTCGCTGCTTTCGCGCGAAGCCCCGGTGACGACCATCCGTTCCACGCCCGCGCTGCGCGCACGCTGCAACACCGCGTCGAAATCGCGACGAAAGGATTCGTGGGTGAGGTTGGCGCCAATGTCGATCAGGTGCATGCGGCCATTCTACGGAAGGATTCACCATGGGGGTGTACGGATGCATACCTACAATGTTGCAATGGCTCGCGTCGATTTCCCGATCACCCCGCTGCTGCCACGCGTTCGTGCGTCGCTGGCGACGCATCCGCGACTGGTGCTGGAAGCGCCACCGGGCGCGGGCAAGACCACGCAGGTGCCGCCCGCGCTGCTCGACGAAGCGTGGCTGGCGGGTCGCAAGATCGTGTTGCTGGAACCGCGCCGGATCGCGGCACGCGCGGCGGCGGCATTCATGGCTGCGCAACGCGGCGAAGCGGTTGGACAGACGGTGGGTTATCGCATCCGGTTCGAATCGCGCATCTCGGCGCAAACGCGCATCGAAATCGTCACCGAAGGCATCCTGACGCGGATGTTGCAGGATGATCCGGAACTGCCGGAGGTAGGCGCGATCCTGTTCGACGAATTCCACGAGCGGCACCTGGCCGGCGACCTAGGTGCGGTATTGGCGCTGGATGCACAGGCGTCGTTGCGCCCGGACCTGCGGATCGTGGTGATGTCGGCCACGCTGGACGGCGCGCGCATTGGCGCATGGCTGGACGCGCCCGTGCTGCGCAGCGAAGGCCGTGCATTCCCGGTACGCATCGAATACCCGCCCGCGCGCCGCGGCGAACCCGAGACCGCGCACCTGCGCCGTACCGTGCAACAGGCACTCGCGGAAACCGACGGCGACGTGCTGGTGTTCCTGCCGGGCCGGCGCGAAATCGCGCAGACGCAAAGGGTGTTGGAAAGCAGCCTTGCAAGCGCAGGAGCGGGCCTTGCCGGCGACGAAACCAGCCTCCGTCGCGGGTGGCCCCATGGTCGCGCGCAGGCGCGCTCCTACGACAAGCCATCGACACCCGATCTTCCACGTCTGCCAAAGTACATTGAAGCCCTGCCCCTGCACGGCGAATTGTCGTTGGCCGCACAGCAGGCCGCGCTGGCGCCGGCCGACCCGGGCACGCGTCGCGTGATCCTTGCCACCAACGTGGCCGAATCGTCGGTCACGGTGCCTGGTGTACGCGCGGTGGTCGACTCGGGCCTGGCGCGCGAACCGCGGTTCGACCCGAATTCCGGTTTCACGCGCTTGCAGACGGTCAACCTCTCGCAGGCCTCGGCCGACCAGCGCGCCGGCCGCGCGGGACGCGTCGCGCCGGGCGTCGCCTATCGCCTGTGGCCGGAAAGCCGGCGGCTCGAACCCGCGCGCATGCCGGAAATTGCGCAGGCCGACTTGTCCGGCCTCGCGCTGGAGCTGGCCGCGTGGGGCGTGGGATCGGACGCCACCCCGACACTGCGTTGGCTGGATGCGCCACCCGCGGGCGCGCTGTCGGCTGCACGCGAGTTGTTGCGTCAGCTGGGCGCACTGGACGGGGAATCGCGCATCACGCCACTGGGCCGCGACATGCTGAAACTCGGCGCCAGCCCGCGCATGGCCGCTGCCGCGCTGCACGCCGGGGACTCGCTGCTGCCACTGGTTGCGGACCTGCTGGCGCTGGTGGAATCGCGCTCGCCACTGCGCGGCGCCTTCGACGACGACCTGCGCGCGCGGGTCCATGCGTTGCACCGGTTTCGCGACGGCGGCGCGCGCGCGGCGCGCGACGCCGACCGCGGTGCATTGTCCGCGATCGAACAAACCGCACGCGGCTGGCGGCAACGCCTTGGCGTACGCCACGGCGCCAGCGGCACGCCGGATGCGCTGAGCGTGGGCAACCTGCTGCTGCACGCGTTTCCCGATCGCGTCGCCAGGCAGGATGCGCAAGACCCGCGACGCTACCAGCTTGCCAACGGCCGTGGCGCGCGCCTGCACGAAGCCTCGTCGCTGTTCGGCGAACCCTGGCTGGTGGTCATCGAGGCGCGCTTCGACACGCGCGACAGCCTGGTCCTCGCCGCCGCGCCGTTCGATCCCGTACTGCTGGAGCACGCATACGCGCACCGGATACAAACCGCGCGGGCGGTGCGGATGAACGCCCACGACGTGGTGGAAGCCTTCGAGGAGCGCCGCTTCGGCGCCATCGTACTGGAGCGCCGCGCGGTCCCCCCAAAACCGGATGATGCCCTACCCGCGTTGCTGGCGCTGATCCGCGCGCGTGGCCTGGCCATGCTGCCGTGGAGCGACGCCGCCACGCGCTTGCGCGCACGCGTCGCGTGGCTGCGCGCGGTGCTGCCGGAAGCCAACCTGCCGGAGATTTCCGACGCGCACCTGCTGGATTCGCTGGAAACCTGGCTCGCGCCCGCGCTGGCCGGCAAGCGCAAGCTGGATGGCCTGTCGTCCGAGGATCTGTCCAATGCCTTCGTCGGCCTGCTCGACTGGCACCAGCGCAAACTGCTGGACGAACAGGCGCCCGAAGCCATCAAGGTTCCCAGCGGACGCACGCTGAAACTCGATTACGCGACCGCGCACGCGAACGATATTCCCCCGGCGGCGGCGGGGCCCCAATCCGCATCGCCGGTACTCGCGGTAAAACTGCAGGAACTGTTCGGGCTGGCCGAAACGCCGCGCATTGCCGGCGGCCGAGTGCCGGTGACGCTGCACCTGCTTTCGCCCGCCGGGCGCCCGATCCAGGTCACGCAGGATCTGCGCAGCTTCTGGGACCACACCTACGCGGACGTCAAGAAGGAATTGAAGGGGCGTTATCCGAAACATCCGTGGCCCGACGATCCGTGGAACGCGACGCCCACGCATCGCGCCAAGCCACGGCGGTGAGGGTGCGGCCGCGGACGTCGCCGGCGGCCTCCGCGATCAATCCCGCAACACGTTTCCCCGCACGGCGACCACGCGGCTCACGGCGTCTTGCCCGATGCCGGCGGCGCCGGTTGCCGCCACGAAGCCGGCCCCACCGCGCCGCCGCCGAACACGCCGGAGGCACTCGGATAGCGTTCGTTGGTCGGCTTGCCGTCGGCGCCCAGTTTGGGCGAGCGCGCGAAGCTGCCGGCGAAGCCGGGGAACTCCACGGGGCTCTCCCAGCCGTCCCGGCTGACCGCCGACACGCCGAAGAAGAAGTCGTCGAGGATAATGTTCTTCAGCACCACCGAATCGGCATCGCCCGCCTGCTGCAGGTGCTGCCACTGCGGCGCGGTGGTTTCGCGCCACCACGCGTTGTAGCTGGCCGCGCCCGGCGACGGCTGCCACGCCAGCGTGGTGTCATAGGCGACGGCACCCTTCACGGAGAGTCCGGACGGCGGCGGCGGCGCCATCGCCAGCGATGCCATGGTGACCGCGTCCAGACGTGTGACGTTGGCGAGGTAGTCGAAATCCACGCCCGAAATCACGTCGCCGTAGTGCACGCCGTTCTCGACCCGCACGTTCTGGTGCTGGTGGTCATAGTTCTCGTTGGATTCGGACAAACGCACCGCCGGGAAGCCCTGCTCGAGGAACGGCACCTGGTCACCGGACCGCCCCCAGCGATCGGTGCGATACACCATGCGCACGTGGAAATCATCGAGGTACTGCTCGGCCAGCACGGCCATGTAGCGCGCGATGTTGCGCGAAGGCGAATCCACGCCACCGCCGTGGTAGCGGCGATACGCAGCCTGTTTGAGCGTCTCGTTGGCCTTGGTGCCTTCCGAGAACACGCGGATCGTGTGCGGATCGTGGGCGCCGTTGCCGCCGTGCGAGTTGCCGACCATGTCGTTGTTGAGGTTGGCCTCGACCTTCCAGCCCTGGTCGACGGCGTACTGCGCGATGATCTTGCCGCCGAACAGGCCCTGTTCCTCGCCGGAATCGGCCGAATACACCAACGTTGCCGGAAACTTGTACCTGGACAGCACGCGCGCGGTTTCGAGCAGCGCCGAAACGCCGGCTGCATCATCGTTGGCACCGGGCGCGTCGCCGGTTGCATCCATCACGTCGCTGCGGCGCGAATCGAGGTGCGCGGTCATCACGATCACGCGCTCCGGATCACTGGTACCGCGCTGGATCGCGACCACGTCCATCACTTCGGCGCCGGCCTTGGGCATGCGCTCGCCGGTGAATGACTGCGCCGGCTTGACGATTTCGAGACAGCCGCCGCAGCCCCTGGATATGCCTTCGAACTGCGTGGCGACCCAGCGCCGTGCCGCGCCGATTCCACGCGTTTTCGAGGTGGTCGTGGAAAGCGTGTGGCGGGTACCGAAGCCGACCAGCGCGGCGTCGCTGGCGTGCAGGTTGGACGCCTGCACCGCGGCCGCGATGGCATGCAACTCGGGATGGGTGTTGGCGGGTGGCGGCGCGGCCAAGGCAGCGGCGGTCATCAACACGCCAAAGGTCGCGGCGGACAGCACACGAATGCGCAGCATGATGTATCCCTCCAAGGCAACCGCCCGAGCGTAGCCTCGCCGCGACGCGAATGCACGTGGCAAAGGTCAGTGGTCGGCCGCGCCCAGCACTTGCGCCGCGCGCCACGCCGCGATGCGACGATCGCCGGACAGGAAATACGGCCAGGTCTTGAAGGGCGCCACACCGGCCGGCTCCGTGCCGCGATCGCTGGTCAACAACAGCCCCTGCGGATGCGCGCGGCACCACGCCAGCACCTGGTTGCGCGCAATCCATGGCAGCGGCCGTTCGAGGCGCCCGGTATAGCCAAACAAGCCGTTGTGCCATTCGACGTGTGCGATGGCGACGTGCTCGGCCAGGGCCTGCTTCACGAATGCGGCTTCCGGCCGCACGTCCAGCGCCGGCAGGTATGCCAGCGCGCCCGCCAGCATCGCCGCCGCTGCCAGCGCGGTCGCAGACAACGCCAGCGAACGCGCGCTGCGGCCCCATGCGCGCCATGCGCCGACCGCGATGATCAATGCGGCCAGTGCGATCAACGCAACCGCGGGTTGCACCGGGAAATGGAATGTCCTGGCGGCCTGCCAGGGCAGCGTCGCCATGCCCACGCCCACCAGCAACGCCAGCAAGCCGAACAGCAGCGGGCGCAGCCGCGTACCCGGTTGTTGCAGCAACCACGCGCCCGCCAGCGCCCACGCGGGCAGCAGCGGCAACAGGTAGTGGATCTGCTTGCCGCTGATCGCGCAGAACGCCACGAACGGGACCACCCACCAGCACCACAGGAACCGCCCGAAGCGGCCGCGCCACAAGCCCGCCCACGCCGCAAGCGGCGCGCGCAGGGTCAACAGCCACGGCAGCAGCAGCACCGGCAGCAGCGGCAGGTACCACCACCACGCGCGGTTGTGTGCGAAGCTTTGGGCGATGCGCCCGGTAACCTTGTCCAGCAGCGGCTGCCAGTACGTGGGCCCCGCAAACCAGGCAGCCGGCAACAGCCAGCACAACGTAATCGCGACGCCAAGCAACAAACCGGCCAGCAACGCGAAATACCAGCGCGCCTTGTGGGTACGCGCGCTGGCGCTCCACAGCGGCGCCAGCAACGCGACCGCCACGATGTGCAACAGCATCACCGGGCCCTTGGCCAAGATGCCGAGGCCGATCATCACGCCCAGCAGCACGCTGCCGCGCGCCCACTTTCCCGCATCAAGATCCAGCAACGCGTGCAGTGCACCCAGCACGGTCAGCGCGAGCAGCAGGTCGAACATGATCGCGGTGGAAAACACCGTGAAGCCGAGGCAGCCCGCCAGGAGCCACATCGCGGTGTCGGCGCCGCGCGCATCCATGCCCAGGCGCAGGGCCAAGCGCCGCAGTGCCAGCAGCATGCCCAGCGCGACGACCAGTGCCTCGACGCGCGCCACCCAGGTGTGCACGCCGATGAGCTTCCAGCCACCCGCGATCAGCCAGAACAGCAGCGGCGACTTGTCGGAATACCACGCGCCATTGACGGTGGGCACCAGCCACTGCCCCGAGTTGTACATCTCCCACGCGGCGGTCAGGTAGCGCGTCTCGTCGATCGGGATCGGCGGAAACAGAATCGCCAGTGGCAACAGCAGCGCGCACCAAAGTGTCAGCCAGCGCCATACCTGACCTGCCGCGGGCTCGTCGACGCCACCGGGTGCATTCATGGTGAAACAGATTCCCGATCAGGCGGCCGACTGGCCGAAACAGCATCATAGGGTGGCAGCCGATGCTTACGGCAAGCTTATGGGGCGCCCTGTCGCCGGGTCAGCGCTTTGCCGCGCGCGGCTTGGCCGGTTCGCCCTTGTGGCCAAGATCGGCCAGCATGGTCGAAAGATCCTCGGCGTGTTCCTCCTCCATCGCCAGGATTTCTTCCATCATCCTGCGCGTGGTGGGGTCGCCGTCGCCGATGTAGCGGATCATCTCGCTGTAGCTTTCGATGGCGATGCGCTCGGCGACCAGGTCTTCCTTGATCATGTCCACCAGGTCATCGCCTTCGACGTACTCGGAATGGCTGCGGGTCAACAGGCCGTCCGGCGACAGGTTGGGTGCGCCCTCGAGCTGCGTGATGCGTTGGGAAATCAGGTCGGCGTGACCCTGTTCCTCGTTGGCGTGTTGCAGGAACTCGTCGGCGATCGATTTGGCGTTGATGCCGGACGCCATGTAGTAGTGGTACTTGTAGCGCAGCACGCACACGATTTCGGTCGCCAACGCCTCGTTCAGCAGCTTCAGCACCGTTTCGCGATCGGCCTTGTAGCCCGCGGTGATGGCACCCCGATGGATGTGTTCGCGCGCGCGCCGACGCAGGGTCTTGATGTCGGTGAGAAACGGTTGGGTTTTGCTGGCCATGTCCGTACTCCTCGGTTGCCCAGATTGCCTGTCGAAAGACCACCCTAGCGCCGCGTGTGTGAAGGGCGCCAACACATCCTTGCGATCGCACCCAGCGACGCTGTCGATCACGCCGGCCGGTAGACCTCACCACCCTGCCCGCGGAACTCGCTGGCCTTTTCGGCCATGCCTTCGTCGATCGCGGTCAGCGCATCCACGCCGTGTTCACGCGCGTAGTCGCGCACGTCCTGGGTGATCTTCATCGAGCAGAACTTCGGCCCGCACATCGAGCAGAAGTGCGCGGTCTTGGCGGCGTCCTTCGGCAGGGTCTCGTCGTGGAATTCTTTCGCTTTCTCCGGATCGAGGCCGAGGTTGAACTGGTCCTCCCAGCGGAACTCGAAGCGCGCCTTCGACAACGCGTTGTCGCGCGCCTGCGCGCCGGGATGGCCCTTGCCCAAATCCGCCGCATGCGCGGCGATCTTGTAGGCGACGATGCCTTCACGCACGTCGTCCTTGTCGGGCAATCCGAGGTGTTCCTTGGGCGTGACATAGCACAGCATCGCGGTGCCGTACCAGCCGATCATCGCCGCACCGATTGCGCTGGTGATGTGGTCGTAGCCGGGCGCGATATCGGTGGTGAGCGGCCCCAGCGTATAGAACGGCGCTTCGTGGCATTTCTCCAGTTGCCGCTCCATGTTTTCCTTGATCAGGTGCATCGGCACGTGGCCGGGGCCCTCGATCATCACCTGCACATCGTGCTTCCACGCGATGTCGGTGAGTTCGCCCAGCGTGTCGAGTTCCGCGAATTGCGCCTCGTCGTTGGCGTCGGCGATGCAGCCGGGGCGCAGGCCATCACCGAGACTGAAGGCGACGTCATACGCCTTCATGATTTCGCACATGTCCTCGAAGTGGGTGTAGAGGAATGATTCCTGGTGGTGCGCGAGGCACCACTTGGCCATGATCGAGCCGCCGCGCGAGACGATGCCGGTGATGCGCCTCGCGGTCAGCGGCACGAAGCGCAGCAGCACGCCCGCGTGGATCGTGAAGTAATCGACGCCCTGCTCGGCCTGCTCGATCAGGGTGTCGCGGAACAGTTCCCAGGTCAGCGCCTCCGCGTCGCCGCCGACTTTTTCCAGCGCCTGGTAGATCGGCACGGTGCCGATCGGTGCCGGTGAATTGCGCACGATCCATTCGCGGGTTTCGTGGATGTACTTGCCGGTCGACAGGTCCATCACGGTGTCGCCGCCCCAGCGGATCGCCCACACCATTTTTTCGACTTCTTCCGCGATGGAGCTTGTCACCGCCGAGGTGCCGATGTTGGCGTTGATCTTGGTGAGGAAATTGCGGCCGATGATCATCGGCTCGGTTTCGGGATGGTTGATGTTGCAGGGGATGATCGCGCGCCCGCGCGCCACTTCATCACGCACGAATTCGGGCGTGATTTCGCGTGGAATCGACGCACCGAACGCTTGGCCGGGATGTTGTGCGGCCAGCGCACCGCCACGCAGCGCATCCGGTTTCCGGTTCTCGCCCCGCGCCGCGGCTTCTCCGCGGCGCAAATTTTCACGCACTGCGATGAATTCCATCTCCGGCGTGACGATGCCTTGCCGCGCATAGTGCATCTGCGTGACGTTGGCGCCGGCCTTGGCACGCCGTGGCTTCGGCAGGTTCGGGAAGCGCACGCCGGCCAGCAGCTCGGCTTCGGCGTGGCGACGGCCGAATTCGGAGGTGCGGTTGGCCAGCAGTTCGGTGTCGCCACGCTCGGCAATCCACGCAGCGCGCAGTTTCGGCAGGCCGGCCACGAGATCGGCCGTGAACGCGGCGTCGGTGTACGGCCCGGAAGTGTCGTACACCGTGAACGGCGCGTTGGCCTCGGCACCGAACATCGCCGGCGTATCGGTCAGCAGGACCTCGCGCATCGGCACGCGCAGGTCATCCCGGCTGCCGCGCACATAGGCCTTGCGCGAGCCGCGGATCGGCGAGGTAACCGTGGTGGAAAGCGTCTGCGCCTCGCGCAGCAAATCGGAAGGTTGGGCACTCATCGGCATCGTTCCCGTTTCAAGGTGGGCGGGCGAACCGGGTTTCGCGCACGACCACACCATGCGTGGTCCGCGCGAAGGATTCGCGGCTTGAAACGGCGGCACCGGACACACGGCCAGCCGGGTCGTGTGGCGAAGCTCCCTACATCGGTACTAACCGAACCAGGTTCGAAGGGTGTTTCTCAGCCGCGATGTGCGCGGCACCCCCGCTTCAGGCAGCCATTGAACCACGTCCGCCGCGCGATGGCGAATCCCCCGATGAATCGCAAAATGCACCAGCATTCGTGCGAAGCGGCCGTTGTGAAAAGTCAGACCATGGATGGCCGTTCTGGAGCAACCGAAGCCGACAAACTCCACCTGGCTACGATGCGGAACGAAGCCGCGATCGGGGACGATCGCAAAAACGTCGCGAAACGTCAGGCCATGGATGGCCGTTCTGGAGCAACCGAGGTCGGGAAACTTCACCTGGCCGCGATGCGAAACGACGCGGCGATCAAGGACGATCGCAAGCATACGCCCGCAGGAACATGTCCACGGTCGCTTCCAGATGGGCCTCGGTTTCCGCGGGCGTGGGTCGGCCGCAGCCGAACAGCATGCGCGCATGATGCTCGCCCTTCAGCAGGCAGAAAAACTGGCTGGCGGCGCACCGGGTATCGGCAATGTCGAGTTGGCGGGCCGCCACTTCCTTGTCCAGCATGTCGGCCAGGGCAGCCTGCACGCGCATGGGTCCGGCTTCCCAGAACAGCTTGGCCAGCTTGGGCGATTGCTGCGAGCTTGCGACCAGCGTGCGATGCATGCCCAGCGCACCTTCGCTCATCATCAGCGCGAAGAACGCGCGCGCGACGCCCAGCAACTGCCCGCGCACCGGCGCCGCGATGTCCACGTTGAACAGCGTGTGCGGCAGCAGGCCATCGCATTTGCAGTGGATGGTTTCGATGAACAGCGCTTCCTTGCCGCCGAAGTGGCTGTACACGGTGAGCTTGGACACGCCGGCCTCGGCCGCGACGGCATCCATGCTGGTGCCTTCAAAGCCGTGTTGCGGAAACAACCGCTTGGCCGCTTCCAGGATCGCGGCGCGTTTTTCCAGATCCTTGGGTCGTCCGGGACCGCTGCAACGTTCCGATGCGACGTTCATGCCTGTTCCACGCTGATTTCGATGGTTTGCCACATCGCGTTATTATACGCGCCAGTTCACATTTGCACCTGTGCCCGCCGCGGCACGCGCGTCCGCGGTGTCCGCCCGGCTGTCCGCGGACACGATCCCGGCTAGCGCGGAAACGCAATGTACTTGATTCCACGCAATATTTTTTTGTGCGTCTCACTGGCACGGATTCTGCCTCAAGTTGACTGCGCGGTACATGATCGCCGTCATGCACGCGCGATGACTTCCGGCACTTCGGCGCCAGGGGTGCCACCCGCAGTCTGTACGCCGTTGCCCGCGAAGGCACGCGCGCCTAAGCTTTCCAGTCTTTGCTTCGAATAGACCACCGATCGACATGAACATGAATCCTGAACTCGCGGTCGCGCGCCGCAACATGGTGGAAAACCAGGTACGCCCGTGGGAAGTACTGGATGCACGCGTGCTCGACGTACTGGGCAGCCTGCCGCGCGAGGCCTTCGTACCCAAGGCCTACGCGGCACTCGCGTATGCCGACGTTGCGCTGCCGCTCGGCCACGACGAAGTGATGCTGAAACCGGTCGTGGAGGGCCGCGTCCTGCAGGCGCTGCGCCCAACTGCCAGTGAGCACCTCCTCGAAGTCGGCACCGGCAGCGGCTACTTCGCCGCCTGCCTGGCGCGCCTGTCCGCACACGTCACCAGCATCGACCACCGCGCCGAATTCATCGACGCGGCCCGCGCGAAACTGCGGGCACAGGCCATCGGCAACGTCGAGTGCGTGCACGCCGACGCGCTGTCGGGCTACGCGCCCGACCAGCAGTTTGACGCCATCGCAGTAACCGGCGCGGTCGCGACGCTGCCGGCGATTTTCGACCGCTGGCTAAAACCTGCGGGTCGCTTGTTTGTCATACGTGGCGTCGAGCCCGCGATGCAGGCGGTGCTGCTGCAGCGCGCGCCCGACGGCGCCTGGATCGAAGACCGTTTGTTTGAAACCGATGCGCCCTATCTTGCAGGCGCCGCGCCCGTTCGCACGTTCAACTTGTGAAACCGGAGCCCCGCGCCCCGGCAAGGACTTTCAGGCATGACCCCACTTGACGCGCCCCGCCATTCCCTCGTGATCCGCGCCTGCGCCCTCGCCATCGCGGCGGCGCTCGGCTGCGGCCACGTGGCCTCGGCGCACGCCGAAAACCTCGTGGACGCCTACCGGCAAGCCCTGCAATCCGATCCGGTGCTGAAACAGGCCGAAGCGCAGCAGCGCATCGGCCAGGCTGGTGCCGCCATTGCGCGTGCGCCGCTGTTGCCGCAACTCAACGGCGACGTGTCGCTCAACGACAGCCACGGTACCCAGGGCCCGGCCGTGATCGACAATCCGAACGGTACGCCGCAGCTGGTCGACCAGGTCGGTACCGGCAGTCGCTCGCGCAGCCAATCGGTAGGCCTCAACCAGGTCCTGTTCGACTTGGGCGAGTTCGAACAATGGCGCGCCGGCAAGGCCAGCGCACGCTCGACCGAGGCGCAGTACGCCGCCGCCCAGCAGAACCTGATCCTGCGCGTGGCCACCGCGTATTTCACCGTGCTCACGGACGAGGACCAGCTGAAATACGCCAAGTCCAACGAGGCTTCGTTGAAAAAGCAGATGGACCAGGCCCAGGCCAAGTACGACGTCGGGTTTGCCGCCATCACCGACGTGGCCGACGCGAAATCCGCGTACGACACGGCAGTGTCGCAGGTGATCAGCGCGGAAAACCTGGTGTTCAATGACCGCCAGGCGCTGGAACAGATCACCGGCCAGAAGACCGGCGCGCTGGAAGTGCTGACCAACCAGTTGCCGATGTCGTCGCCGGAGCCCAACAACATCAACGACTGGGTCACCACCGCGCTCGCCAGCAACCCGTTGCTGCAAGCGCAGCGCGACCTGCTGGAATCCGCGCAACACGACGTCACCGCCGCGCACGCGGGCCACCTGCCAACCTTGAACGCCTCGGTCAGTTATTCGCGCGGCGCGTCATGGGCAGGGACCTCCAGCAATATCCGGAATACGAGTGGCCTGCCGAGCAACCTCACCGACACCCGCAACTCCGGCACCACGGTCGGGCTGGTGCTGACCGTCCCGCTGTTCCAGGGCGGCGGCATCATCGCGCGCGAGCGGCAGGCCATCGCACAGCGTGACCAGGCCGGCCAGGTTCTGGAGCAAGACCGCCGCACCACGGTCAGCAATACCCGCAACGCATTCAACGCGATCATGGCGGGCATCAGCTCGGTGGAAGCCAACAAGGCGGCGGTGGAATCGGCCAAGACCGCGCTGGACGCCACCCAGGCGGGCTACGACATCGGCACCCAGACCATCGTCAACCTGCTGATCGCGCAAAGCACCTACTTCCAGGCACTGGGGACGTACTCGCAGGCGCGCCACGCGCTGGTGATCAACCGGCTCAACCTGAAGTACTCCGCCGGCACCCTGTCGCTGAAGGACCTGGAAACCGTCAACGCCTTGCTGAAGTGACGACGGGCGCGCTTTCGCTTTGGTAGCGGGCGCGCGCGAAAATCCGCCCCAGCATCACCATGGTGCGGCGCACCGCGCCGCGTTCGCGCACGCACACCGCGTGCGCGGCCACGCCCATCCGTGCCAGCGCGTCGGGATCGCGCAACAACGCCAGTATCACCGCGCCCAGCTCCCGGGTCGAAGCCACCCTGTACGCGCCGCCGGCAGCAATCATCGTGCGCGTGATTTCCTCGAAGTTGAAAGTGTACGGGCCGACCACCACCGGCTTCGAAAGCGCCGCCGGTTCCAGCACGTTGTGGCCTCCGATCGGCACCAGCGAGCCCGCCACGAACGCGAGGTCGCTGGCCGCGAAATAGCGCATCATCACACCCATGCCGTCGATCACCAGGCACTGCGTGTCGGGGCCGGCGTCGCCGGCGCCGTGGGTCGCCACGCTGAAGCCCAGGTTGCGCGCCGCGTGCTCCACCGCGCGGAATCGTTCGGGATGCCGCGCGGCAATCAGCAGCAGCGCGTCGGGCATCCGCGCCAGCACCGCGAGGTGCGCTTCGAACGCGGCCAGCTCCTCGCCTTCGTGGGTGCTGGCGGCAATCCACACCGGCCGGGCGGTCCCCCACTGCGCGCGCAACTCCGCCCCGCGCGTGCGCGCGCCCTTGGGCAGCGACATGTCGTACTTGAGGTTGCCGGACACCTGCACCCGCGCGGGGTCGGCGCCCAGCGCGCGATAGCGCCGCGCATCGGCATGCGACTGCGCGGCGATCAAGGCCACGTTGGCCAAGGCCTGGCTCACCAGCGCGCGGATCGGCCGGTAGCCGCGCAGCGAGCGTTCGGACAAGCGTGCGTTCACCACCGCCAGCGGAATTCCGCGCCGCCCGCACTGGTGGAACAGGTTGGGCCAGATTTCGGTTTCCATCACCACCGCCAGCGCGGGGCGCACGTGGTCGAGGAAGCGCCGGACCGCATGCGGCAGGTCGTACGGCAAATAAACATGGAAGATTTCGTCGCCGAACAGCTTGCGCACGCGCTCGGACCCGGTCGGCGTCACCGTGGTCACGACCAGCGGCCGTGGTGTGTAGCGCCGGCGCAACGCCTGGATCAGCGGCAACGCCGCGTTCACCTCGCCCACCGACACCGCGTGGATCCAGATGGCACCGCTCAAGCCCGGGTCGGGGAAGCTGCCGAACCGTTCGCGCCAGCGCCGGAAATACCCGCGATAGCGAAACCCGCGCGCCGCCAACCGCCAGACGATCACCGGCGTGGCGAGGTACATGGCGACGGTGTAGAGGAATCGCAGCATCACGCGGCGTCGGTGCGGGAGCGGCGAGTATAGCTTTCGTACGGGGCTCCCTCGCCCCGGGGACAGGCACCGCAGGGCGAGCGCGTAGCGCTTGGCGCAGCGCCGGGCGCGGGTTCGGTCTTGCGCGCAACGCGATACGGCGTCCCGGCGTTTTTCCGCACCGCCCCGCTTGGCGCTGCGATGCCCGGCGTCGCGCAAGGACGCAAGGAAAGTTCTGCTTCGTTGCTGGCCATCCATGGCCTGCATCCGCCGGAAATTGCACGCCCGGCCCAGTTCCCGCACCAATCGCGTACCAGGCTTGCTTCTTCATCCATTACGATCAGCGTGAAACTGTGAAGCCGGAGCCTGCCATCCATGCGGCCATTCACCATGCGTCATGCCATGAAAGCTGCACTGGCAACGGGTATCTGCGCGCTGCTTTCCGTAACGGGGGCAGTCGCCCAGCAAGCAGCATGGGCGAGTTCGAGCGACAAGACGGCGCAATCCCTGATAACGCTTGAACGCCAGTGGGCCGAACAAGCGTGCACGAACAAGATCGTCATCTACCAAATACTGGCGGATGATTTCGAAGGAACCGCGCCTTCGGGAAAGCGCTACCGGAAACCGCCGCCGTACACAGGGGGCCCGCTTCCGAAGCCCGTCGCTCGCAATTGCCGCCTGGACGACGTGGCCGCGCACTTCTATGGCAATTCAATCGCGATACTGTATGGCAGCGAAAGCCTTGAAAGGCCGAACAAGGACGGTGCTTACCAGAAGCATTGCCTGACCTGGACGGACACCTGGCTCAAACGCAATGGCATCTGGCAAATCGTTGCAGCCCAGGATATGAAATCGACCTGCAACCCAATCGCCCGTCGTCAAGACCCGCATTGACCTGCGGTCGCTGCGATTCCTCAAATCAGCTTCGCGGCAGTCAGCTCACTCTTGAGATACGCGTAATAGATCGGCGCGGCGACCACGCCCGGCAAGCCGAACGCGGCCTCCATCACCAGCATCGCCAACAGGATTTCCCAGGCCCGCGCGTGGATGCGATGGCCGACGATTTCCGCGTTGAGGAAATATTCCAGCTTGTGGATCAGGATCAGGAAGATCAGCGCGCCCAGCGCCACCCACAGTGACACCGACAGCCCGACGATCACGATCAGGGTGTTGGAAATCAGGTTGCCGACCACCGGCAGCAGGCCGACGATGAACGTGATCACGATCAGGGTCTTGGCCAACGGCAGGTGCACGCCGGTCAGCGGCAATACGATCAGCAGGAAGATCGCGGTAAGGATGGTGTTGAGGCCGGAGATCCGCGCCTGCGCGAACACGATGTCGTGGAAGGCCCGCGCGAGGTATTCGCAACGCGTGGTGAGTGCACGCCGCAGCGGCCCTTCATCGCCGGCCGGGCGCGCGTGGGTCAGGGCGACCAGCGCCCCCAGCGCCAACCCCACCAGAATGCGCCCGAACACGTGGACGGTTTCCTTGCCGGCAACCTGCAATTGCGCCGAATGCGCACGCGCCAACTGCGTGGCGGTGTAGCGGAAATCCTCCGCGCTGACCGGCAGGTACGCGACGATCGCGGCCGGCAGCTGCGTACGCGCGCGGTCGATCACCGGCATCATGCGGTCAAACAGCGTATCGGGGTCACCCAGCTCGGCGCGGAAGAACGCCACCACGCCGAAGATCGCCAGCGCCAGCAACCCCGCGACCAGCACCGCCAACACGCCCACCACCAGCTGCCGCGCCCAGCCGCCCGGCCAGCGGCGCTCCAGCAACGGCGCCAGCGCATCGACCACCGCGTACACCAGCAGGCCCGCGATCAACGCGGGCAACAGGTGCAGCAGCATCACCAGCAACAGCGCCGCGGCCGCGGCACAGAAGCTGGCGAGCGCGCTGTAGCGCACAAGGCGGGTCGACGGATGCGTGGCAGTATTCATGCGCGCGCAGTCTGGCAGGTATCGCTGCACGCATCCATGAACATCGGGCCGCTAAAATCGTCCGACCTCGCCGCTCGAGAACCCACATGACGATACCTGCCCGCGACCGCCTGATCTTCGCGCTGGATGTTCCGGACCGCGCCACCGCGGTCGCGTGGATGGATCGGCTGGGCGATGCAGTGTCGTTCTACAAGATCGGCCTGGAATTGCTGAGTGGCGGCGACTACTTCGCGGTGCTGGATGAACTGGCCAAGCGCGGCAAACGGATTTTCGCCGACCTCAAGTTCCACGACGTGCCGGCCACGGTCGCGGGCGCGGTGCGCGGACTGGCGCAACGCCCGATCACCTTTGCCACGGTCCACTGCGACAGCCGCGCGATGCTGGAAGCCGCCGCCGCCGCCAAGGGCGCGCTGCGCCTGCTGGCGGTGACGGTGCTTACCAGCAACGACGCCGACGATCTGGCGGCACTGGGCGTGTCCGGCCAGCCCGCCGAGGTGGTGATCCAGCGCGCACGGGTGGCGCAGGCGGCCGGCATCGATGGCGTGGTGTGCTCGGGCACCGACCTGCCGCGGCTGCGCGCTGCGCTGGGGCGCGACCTGCTCACCGTGTGCCCCGGCATCCGCCCCGCCGGCCCGAAGACCGACGACCAGAAGCGCACCGTCGACGTGCCGACCGCATTTGCGCAAGGCGCCGACTACATCGTGGTGGGCCGACCCATCCGCAATGCACCGGACCCGCGCCAGGCCGCCGCGGCCATCATCGCGCAAATCGAGGCGGCGCTGGCCTGAACTTGCACCCCGGCCGCGCGCTCGCCAAACTCCGGCGCATGCCCATCGCCACCGCCCGCCGCCACGCCGGCCGGCACGCCATCGCGCCGGCCCTGGTGTGCGCACTACTGCTGCCACTTGCAGCCTGCCACCACGCGCCGCCCCCGCCCAGCAACGCCACCCCGGAAAAGGCCGTGGCGACCAACCTGCAACTGACTTCGGCAGGCGACTTCGACGGCCTGATGCAAAACCGGCTGCCACCGGCGGATTACACCGCGTGGCGCGCGGAATGGGACAAGGCGCGCCAGCAGCAGGCGCCCGCCTCCGACACCCAGACGCAGCAGTTCGCGCAGATCATGCAGATGCTGACCGAACCCGGGGCCGAGGCCAAGCTGGCCAAGCGCCTGCAACCGGAGCTTGCGAAGCTGCGCGGCGGGCCGACGCAAACGCTGCCGATCGCCAGCGGCATCCTGGAGGCCGCCGGCAAGCAGATGATCGCGGCCTCGCCCCAGCTCGGCGCGACCCAGCGGGCCATGGCCACGCAAGCCCTCGGCGTGTTGCTCGCGTGGGCCAAGACCACCGATTTCAGTGACACGAAGAAGGCCAAAAAGGCCATCGAGCTCGTGTGCACGACCGCACGCGCGTTGCACGTGCAAACCCTCGCGCAGTGGCGCGCGCTCGACTACGCCCAGGCCATGCACGCCTACGGCGTCCTCTGGAACGGGCTCGAGAAGCTGCTGGACATCTACGGACTCGACCTTGCGGGTTCGCTGACTTCGGCCAAGGTCAGCGCGACCGCCAATGACGGGACGCACGCGACCATCAAGCTGGACCTGACGCTTGCCGGCCAACCGCTGACGGGCGAGTGGCCGATGGTCAAGCAGGCGGACCACTGGTACGACGCCGCGCTGCTGGACGCATGGCGCCAGGCGCACCCGGTGCCGGCGGCCAGCGTTGGCGCACCGGCGCTTCCGTCCAGCGCATCCAGCGCCGCCCCCACGTCCGGCAGCTCCGCGCCTGCGCCGTCGGGCAGCGCCCACGCCTGAACATCTGGCATTTCCCTGACGCCGCGCGGCCGTGGAGCGGGCCGTCGCGCCAAATACCAGCTTCCAAGGTCTTGCCGAACAAGGATTTGACGGGGATGTGGGAAAATCTACGGTCGCAACCACCCCACCCGCACGCGCACGACCCTGCAAACCGATGACCCGCGTCATGACCGCAAGCTTGTCCCGCGACACCCTGGCCCACGCCAGCTGGTGGCGCGCGCTGTGGGGTGCGGTGCTGGCGCCGTGGATCAAGATCAAGCGTGACCCGGCCGAGCCGGTGGCGTTGCTGGCACCCGATACGCCCGTGATCTACGTGATCGAACGCAACGGATTTTCCGACAGCCTGATCCTGGAGCGGGCGTGTCATGAAGCCGGCCTGCCCAGTCCGCTGGCGTGGGTGCCCGGCATGGGCAAGCGCCGGCGCGCGATGTTCGCGATGCGCGGCACCGGCAGCTGGTTGCAGCGGCGCAATCGCGACCACGCCGCGCAGGACGCCATCAAGCAGCTGCTGCGATTGCTGGAATCCGAACCCGGGCGCAACGTGCAGTTGATGCCGGTGGCGATCTACGTGGGCCGCGCCCCGAGCCGCCAGTCCGGCTGGTTCAGCGTGTTGTTTTCCGAGAACTGGGCGGTGGTCGGACACGTCCGCCGGCTGCTGGCGATGCTGCTGAACGGGCGCGACACCATCGTGCGCTTCTCGCCACCGATTTCATTGAACGACCTGCGCGAGGAATCCGCGGGCCAACGCCTCGAACGCCTGCAGCGCAAGCTGGCGCGGGTGCTGCGGGTGCATTTCCGGCGCGTGCGCACCGCGGTGATCGGCCCCGACCTGTCGCACCGCCGCACCGTGGTGGACGCGGTGCTGAATGCCGAAAGCGTGCGCACGGCGATCAGCGCGACCGCCGCGCGCGAGAACATTCCACACGCCAAGGCCTGGCGGCAGGCGCAGAAACTCACCAACGAAATCGCCGCGGACTACTCGCCGCCGTTCGTGCGCTCGGTGTCGTTCCTGTTGTCCAACTTCTGGAACAAGCTGTACGACGGCATCGCGATGCACCACTTCGACCAGCTGCGTGCGATCGCGCCGGGCTACGAAGTGGTGTACGTACCCAGCCACCGCAGCCACGCCGACTACATCCTGCTGTCGTTCTGGCTCTATGAAAGCGGCGTGGTGGTGCCACACATCGCGGCGGGCGTGAACCTCAACCTGCCGGTGCTGGGCGCGTTCCTGCGCCGGGGCGGGGCGTTCTTCCTGCGCCGCAGCTTCAAGGGCAACGCGCTGTACTCGGTGATCTTCAAGGAATACATGGCGCAGCTGCTCAACCGCGGCGTGCCGATCGAATATTTCGTCGAAGGCACGCGCTCGCGCACCGGCCGCCTGCTGGCGCCACGGTTCGGGCTGCTGACGATGACGGTGCGCGCGTTCCTGCGCGCGCCGCGCCGGCCGGTGCTGTTCCAGCCGGTCTACATCGGCTACGAAAAACTGATGGAGGGCCGCGCCTACATCGGCGAACTTTCGGGGCAGAAAAAGGAAAAGGAATCCTGGCTGGGCCTGTTGCGCGGCGCGCGCACGGCGCTGCGCCAACGCTACGGCCGCGTGACGCTGAACTTCGGCGAGCCCATTGAACTCAACGCGCTGCTGGACGCCGCCAATCCCGACTGGCGCCAGCACGGCGACAGCCCCGACAGCAAGCCGGAATGGCTCAACCAGGTGCTGGATCGCCTGGGCGAGCAAATCCAGGTCAACACCAACCGCGCCGCCGACGTCAATCCGATCAACCTGATCGCGCTGGCGCTGCTGGCCGCGCCACGCCATGCGCTGGCCGAGGGTGACCTGTTGGCGCAACTGGAGCTGATGAAGGCCATCCTGATCGAGCTGCCGTATTCGGATCGCACCACCATCACGCCGATGGCCCCCGCCGACATCGTCGCCTATGCCGAGCAGATGGGCTGGATCCAGCGCATCCGGCATCCGCTGGGCGACGTGCTGGCGGTGGATGGCGAAAAGGCGGTGCTGCTTTCATATTTCCGCAACAACGTGCTGCACCTGTTCGCGGCGGGTGCGTGGGTTGCGTGCTGCTTCATCAACAACCGCCGCATCGCGCGCGACACCGTCAAGAAACTGGGCCGCACGGTGTATCCGTTCATCCAGTCCGAGTTGTTCCTGCCGTGGGACAGCGATGGATTCTTGACGCGCATCGACGCGCTGGTGGACCTGCTGGTGACGCGCGGCCTGCTGGCCAGCGGCGAGGGCCGCTTGCTGCACCTGGCCGCCGGCCGCGAGGACGATGCCTACCAGTTGCGATTGCTCGCGCATTGCCTGCTGCAGGCGTTCGAGCGCTACTACATCGCCATCGCCGCGCTGGTGAAGAACGGTCCGCACACACTGACCGCCGGACAGCTGGAAA
This sequence comes from Rhodanobacteraceae bacterium, assembly GCA_025924775.1. Classification (GTDB taxonomy): domain Bacteria; phylum Pseudomonadota; class Gammaproteobacteria; order Xanthomonadales; family Rhodanobacteraceae; genus 66-474. The sequence goes on along the minus strand of JAICHS010000002.1, from coordinate 16,562 downwards.
ACCTGTGCCAGTTGGCCGCGCAGCGGCTGTCGCTGCTGTACCAGCAAAGCGCGCCGGAGTTCTTCGACAAGAGCCTGTTCCGCGGCTTCATCCAGAAACTGCGGCAACGCCATATCGTGTGGACCGACGCCGACGGCAAGCTGGAATTCGATGCGGTGCTGGGCGACGTCGCGCGCGACGCCCGCCTGATCCTGGCGCGCGAAGTGCGGCAGTCGATCCTGAAGATCACGCCGGACGTGGTCGCCGCGGAACCGGCCGAATAACTCAAAGCGGGGGTTCACCCGCAATCGCAAACCGGGTCGCGCGCGGGCGCGCCCCTGCGAGGCGTTGTTCGCAGGCGCCGGCCTGCAGGCGACGTGAACAACACTTGGCAACGAACGAACCCGCGCTTGATCAGCGGCGCAATTTCGCGGCCAGGCGCGCCCGCAGTGCAGGCCACTCGGACGCGATGATCGAATACTCCACGCTGTCGCGCAGCGTGCCGTCGTGGCGGCGCTTGTGCTGGCGCAGCACGCCGTCGCGATGCGCACCCAGCCGCTCGATTGCATGCTGCGAGCGCGTATTCAGAAGGTCCGTCTCCCAGCGCACGGCGGCGCAGCCGAGCGCGTCGAACGCGTGGTCGACCAGCAGCAGCTTGCACGCGGTGTTGACGTGGGTGCGTTGGCGGCTGGCCGCGTACCAGGTGTAGCCGATCGCCACCCAGGGCACGTCGCTATGGAAGTCGTAATAGCGCGTGCTGCCGAGGATGCCACCGCTGCGCGGGTCGCGCACCGCGAACGGCAGCGATGCACCGCCCGCCTGCAGCGCCAGTGCCTGCTCGACGTAGGCGTGCATCGCGCCGGGTGGCGGCACGTAGGTGACGCGCAGGTTCCACAGCTCGCCATCGGCGGCGGCCTGTTCCAGACCGGCCACATGCTCCAGCGCCAGGGGTTCCAGTTTGACGAGTTCGTTTTCGAGAACCACCGATGGCAACGACACGGTTTCAGGCGTCCAGGTCGGGAATCTGCTGGTTCTCGAAATACGCAATCATGTCCTTCAGCTTCAGCTTGCGTTTCTTCAGCCGGCTCAAATGCAGCTGGTCGCACTTGGGATCGCCCGCCAGCTTCGCGATGGCGGTATCGAGGTCGCGGTGCTCCTCTCGCAGCTCCACGAGGCGGCGGGCCAACGTGGCGGGATCGGGGTCGGGCTGCATGGCGGCAGTGTAGCGCCACCATCCCCGCACGCTACACTGACGGGTTCATGCACGTTCCCCAATGCCCCTCGCAACTGGCCGACCCGGAACCTTCCGACTTCGCCTTGCCAGGCGCACGTGGTGAGACGGCGCCGCCCGATGCTCACGCCCGGCTCCCGGGCCAAGCCGGGAGCGGGTAGCGGGGACGCAAGCACTGATGCACACGTTCGCCTGGCCCCGTTAGCGCATTCCCATTCCCCACCCTTATCCCGGTTCCCTGAATGTTCTTTCGAAACCTCACCCTGTTCCGTTTTTCGTCCTCGGCCGCCAAACCGCTTCAGGATCTCGACCCGGCGCTGGCCGGGCGCGCGCTGCGTGCCTGCGGGCCGTTGGAAATTGCCACGCGTGGCTTCGTGTCGCCCTTCGGCCCCGATTCCGAAGTGCTGAGCCATACGGTCGGCAACGCCACCCTGGTCACCCTGGGGGCGGAGGAAAAACTGCTGCCCGCGGCGGTGGTCAATGCCGAACTGGGCAAACGCCTGCGCAAGGAGGCCGAACGGCGCGGACGGCCGCTTGGCGGGCGCCAGCGCCGCGCGCTCAAGGCCGAGGTGCTGGACATCTTGCTGCCCCAGGCCTTTGTCCGGCCTTCGCGGCTAAATGCCTATATTGAAACGAAAAATGGCTGGCTGGTGCTGGATACGGCCTCACGCAAGGCGGCCGAAGCCGCGCTGACCGCCCTGCGCGAGGCCCTGGGCAGCTTTCCGGCCCAGCCGCTGACCGCCAGCGAAGCCCCGCGGGCCCTGATGACGGCGTGGCTGGCGCATGGCAAGCTACCCACGGGACTCGTGCTGGGCGACGAATGCGAACTGCGCGACCCCGCTGGCGGCGCGGTCATCCGTTGCCGCAAGCAGGAGCTTGAAAGCGCCGAGGTTCGGGCGCATTTGAAGCAGGGCAAGCAAGTGTTCCAGCTCGGCTTGCAGTTCGAGGATCGCGCCAGCTTCGTGCTCGGCGAGGATCTGGTGATCCGCAAGTTGCGTTTTCTCGACGTCGTGCAGGACTCACTCGACGCCGACGGGCGGGATTCGGCCGAAGCGGAGCTGGATGCACGCTTTGCGCTGATGACGCTGGAGCTGGGACGCCTGTTCGCGGAAATGGAAAAATGGTTCGGGCTGGAACGCCCGGACGCCAAGCACGACTAGCGGAAGCTTCCGCTGCAAACATGACGACGACGGGCGATTTCCTGGAGCTGGCGACGGGCAAGGGCGGCACCATCAAGGTGCTGAAGGCCATGCACCCGCGCGCCCGGCGACTGCGCCTGTCGGTCACCTCGCACGGCGCGCGCATCTCGTATCCGCGTGGCACTCACCCGGCGCAGGTCTATGCGTTCCTGCGCGAGAACAGCGACTGGCTGGAGCGCAAGCTGTCCGAGCTGCGCGTGCCGCGCCGCGGGCCGCCACCGCTCAAGCCCGGCGTGCCCACGCTGGTGCCGCTGCGCGGCGAAAGTGTCGAACTCACTTGGCGCGAGGCCGAATACCCGCGCATCGAATACCTGGGCGACGAACTGCGCCTGCACGTGCCGCGCCCGTTCACCACCGCAATGCCCGCGGCCCGCAACCTGCTGGCTGCGTTCCTCGAAAGCCACATGCGCCGCGACCTGTCGCGCTGGATGGCGCACGCCTCCGAGCATCTCGACGCCGCGCCCACGGGCCTGCGCATCAAGTCGCTGAAAAGCCTGTGGGGCAGCCTGGACGCGCACGACCGCATTACGCTCGACCTGGCGCTGGCGCTGGCGCCACCCGCCGCGCTGCGCTACGTGCTGGCGCACGAAATGTGCCATCTCAAGGTGCGCAGCCATTCGCCACGCTTCTGGGCGCGTGTGGGTGACCTGATGCCGGGCTACCAGGTGCAGCGCGACTGGTTGCGCGAGCACGGCGCGATCCTGAAAGCCGAGATGGAACGGCTGATCGAAGCGGGCGGCTGATTCCCGCCGGCCGGAAATGGCGACCGGGCACCCCTCGCTGATGCGGCGGCGCGCGAGAATCGACTGACGACTGTCACTCGACGTCGGCTTTCCGACGGTCCAGATTGCAACATCCCTCGCGGAAGCAACTCGATGCAACCGTCTCTGCTCGCCGCCATCGGCTTTGCCTGGCTCATCTGGATCGCGTACTGGTTCGTCAGCGCAACGCGAACCAAACAAGTCGAGCGCACCGACAACGTCGGTACGATATTGGCCTACCGGATACCGATGATGGTCGGCGCCGTGCTCCTGATCGCCACCGGACCGCGCACTTGGCTGCCATGGCTGTGGTGGCGCTGGCTGCCCGCGTCGGCCGACTGGCCTGTCATCGGCCTGGCACTGGTGCTGCTTGGCCTCGCGTTTGCGAGCTGGGCACGCGTCGTGCTTGGCCGCAACTGGAGCGCCACGGTGCAATTGAAAAAAGAGCACGAACTGATCGTCGTTGGCCCGTACCGCTGGGCGCGTCATCCGATCTACACCGGCATGCTGCTGGCCATGCTCGGAACCGCCGTGGCCATCGGCGAATGGCGTGGCTTGCTGGCGATCGCGCTGGTGTTCGCCGGGTTGTGGTTCAAGTTGCGCCACGAGGAAGCCTGGATGCGCGAACGTTTCGGCGCCAGCTACGTGGATTACATGCGCCGCGTCAAGGCGCTGATCCCGGGCATCCTGTAGCGGGCGCCGCCACCCAATACACGTGCAGGCAGGCGTCACACGACAAGCGTCACACGACAGGCGTCAGGCCACCCAGCCCGCCAGCACGATCAACGCCACCACCGCCAGCCACACCGTCAGCACGCGCGCCATCAGGCGCCGCGCGTCAGCCAGCTCGGCCACCGGATCGCGGGTGTCGGTGCTGGCGCCGTCGCCGGCCTCGATGTCGGCATCCACGCCCGAGCGCGCCACCGCCGCCAGGAAATCGGGGTCGAGATCAGACGCCGCGTGGCCCGGCTGCGCGTGCCATGTGCGCCACGCGGCCGTAACGGCATCGAAGTTGGAAACCATCGCCATCGCCAGCACCATCAGGTGCGCGGGGAGCCAGTCGAGCGCGTCGGCAAAACGCCGCGCCGCATGCCGGGTGCGTGGATCGCTCGCGTCGGTGGTGGCCCGCGCCAGCCGGTAGCCCAGCGCACCCGCCGGCCCGAGCAGGAAAAACCAGAACAGCACCCCGAAGCGGCGGCGCAGCGACGCCATTACCGCGGCCTCGACCAGTTCGGGCGCGGTGAACGCACGCGGCGCGCCATCCGGCACGCTGCGGAAGTTCTGCGCGGCGGCGGCCTGCTCCGCCGCATCGTCACTGCGCAGCACCGCCTCGAAATCGCCTTCCAGTTCGCGCGGGCCGAAGGTGTAGAACAGGATCAACACCGCGAATGCCAGCGCCGCCGGCGCCAGCATCCAGCCGCGCAAAAAATGCGCGATGACCGCGCACGCCAGCACCGGTACGACCAGCGCGAGGGCAACGCGACCGCCACCTTCGGCGAAATCGAGTACGCCCAGCCAGCGCTGGTACCAGCCGAACCTGCGCAACCTTGCCACGTTGCCGGGCCACACGATCAGCACCAGCAGCACGATCAGCGCCGCAACAAGTTGGATGGCCATGGAAACGGTTTGCCTGGCGAACGTCCGCCGCGATTGTAGCGGTCAGGTTCAGTCCGCGCGCGGCAACCCGTCCAGTTCGATGCCCGCGCGCACGCGCAGCCAGTGCTCGATCAGGCGGTAGGAAATCGACACCCGCGGTGACAGCCGCAACGACCCGTCGTGCAGGCCAGCGGCGATCTGGCGCGCGGTGAACCAGCGCGCATCCTCCAGCTCACCGTCGACCAGGTTGATGTCGCGCGCAGCGGCGGTCGCGGTGAAGCCCAGCATCAGCGATGCGGGGAACGGCCACGGTTGCGAGGAGTGGAAATCGCAATCGAGTACTTGGACGCCCGTTTCCTCGCGCACTTCGCGGCGCACCGCGTCGGCCAGTGATTCACCGGGCTCGACGAAGCCCGCGAGGGTGGAATACTGGCGCGGCCGCCAGCTGGCCTGCCGGCCAAGCAGGCAGGCGTCGCCATGCTCGACGATCACGATGATCGCCGCGTCGGTGCGCGGAAAGTGCATGCGGCCGCAACCGCCGCAGACGGCGCGATGGCCACTGACGTCGAACGCAAGCGGCGCGCCGCAGTAACCGCAATGCCGCGTCGCATCCTGCCAGTTGGCCAAGGCGCGCGCGTACGCGAGCAGGCCGGCTTCGGCACGCTCGAGTTCGCCGGCGGCGGTACGCAGGTCCAGCCAGCGGGCGCCAGGCCATGCTTGCGGCGTAACCGGCTGGCGCAATGCGAAGATCGGCACGCCCGCGAGCTTGCCGAGGAAATTGGCGGCGGCGTCCGGCGCGACCCCGGTCGCGGTTTGCCAGTACAGGTGGCCGTCACGCGCCGGCGCGCGGCCCTCGGCGTCAAGCGCAAGGAACCGCGCATCACCGGCGCCGCGTTGGGTTGCCACCCACGCGGAGTCGGCGCGGAACTCGCCGCAGCGGTCCAGCGGCGTACCCGCGAACGTGTTGTGCCCCGTGCGCTCGGCCGAACTCACGCAGTCGCCCCCACGGAAAAGCAAAAAGCAGACCAGCCCGTTCGCAGCGGCTGCCGTGACAAGCCAGGCCATGGATGGCCGTGCTGGTGTCGTGCGCTCACGGTGACAACCAAGTGCGCGCGGCTGGCAGCGCGGCGGTCGCGGATGATCGCACAACTACGCCGTGAACGAGCTGCCACACCCGCAGGTGGCCTTCGCGTTCGGATTGCGCACCACGAACTGCGCCCCGGAAAGCGCTTCCACGCAATCGACCTCGGCCCCTTCCAGATACTGCATGCTCAGCGGATCGATCAGCAGTTCGATGCCCTCGCGCGCAAGCACGAAGTCGTCGGCCGCGCGTGCCGCGTCGAGGCGAAAATCGTACTGGAACCCCGAACAGCCGCCGCCTTCGACCGAAACCCGCAACTTGAGCGCAGGATTGCCCTCCTCAAGCAGCAACGCGCGCACGCGGCCCAGCGCCGCATCGGAGATCTTCAGGCTGGGTTCGGAAGGAAGACTGCTTGCAGCGTGCATGTTCGACACCTCGCCATCCATGATGGCGGCGGGCGCCCGCCCGATCAAGGCGTGCCGAGGGTGATGCCGCGGCGGCCCGCCAGCGCGTCGCCCCACGCAAGCTGGCGGGTGACGGGCGCACCGCCCTCGGGGCTCAGCGTGATCGTGATGCGGTTGGGCACGAAGCCTCTGGGCAGCGCCAGCGAGCCTTGCAGTTGCTGGAAAAACTTGAACGCGAACGGGATCCCGGCCTTGTCCCTGGCGTTGGACAGGCTGGCCCAGTCCAGCGTCGCAAGCTTGCCGCCCTGTACGCCATCCACCGCGACGGTCAGGTTGCCGCGCGCCGCGTCCGCGTTTTCCGCGGTGTTGACCAAGGTGACCGTGAAGTTCCACGCGTTGGTGTGCGCCACCGGCGTCAGCGCGATGCTGTGCACGCCCAGGCCCGAGCGGCTGCCATCGATGCCGATCAGCTTGGCGTAGAACGCCTGTTCCCGTTTCAGCGTCTGCAGCTCCGCGTCGCGGCTGGCCATCGCCTGCTTCAGCGACGCGACGGTCGTGTTGGCCGTCTGCTGCTGCGCCACGAGGCTCTGATTCCGGCTTTGCAAATCGGCGTTCTGGGCCGCCAGGCGATGCGCGCGCGCTTCCAGGCCGTTGGGAAAGCCCACGCCGCGGCCAAACAACATGCCCAGCCCGAAGACCACCGCGATCACGAGTACCGCAAGGCCGGCGGACGCCTTGCGCCGCCGGGATTGCGGTAGTGCCTTGAACTGGTCCAGCCAGTGGTGAAAGATCGTCGAAGCCATGCGCTTTGCAAAGATGAACCGGTCGCTTATAACGAGCCATCCCGGCACGTGCAACCCCGCCAACGGCGTAAGACCGTCAAAACCCGCCGTCGTTCACGTTGTGGAACCCGCCACGGGCTTGCCGAGGGTTCGCGAGCTGTGCTTGAATCCAGCCCATGATCGACGTGGACGGCTACCGCCTGAATGTAGGCATCGTGCTGTTGAACGCGAGTGGCCAGGTGTTCTGGGCGCGACGCGTACAGCGCGACGGCTGGCAGTTTCCGCAGGGCGGCATGAACACGGACGAAACCCCGGACGAGGCGATGTACCGCGAGCTCGAGGAAGAAACCGGGCTGCGCGGGGACCAGGTCGAAATCCTCGGATCGACCCACGGCTGGCTGCGCTATCGGCTGCCGCCACGCTATGTTCGGCGCGGCCAGCGCCCCACCTGCATCGGCCAGAAACAAGTGTGGTTTCTGCTCCGGATGCTGGACGAAGATGGTGCGTTCCGGCTGGACCGCCACACGACGCCGGAATTCGACGTCTGGCGCTGGGTCGACTTCTGGTACCCCGCCGAACACGTGGTGGACTTCAAGCGCGAGGTGTACAAGCGCGCCCTGCGCTACTTCGCGCCACTGGTCGAAACCGCGTGCTCGGTCGAGATCGGCGTGGGATTCCGCAAAGCTACTTGACAATCATTCGCATTCGTATTCCAATGGCGCGCACAGAGGATTCGCCATGTACGTTTGCGTCTGCCAAGCCGTTTCCGACCATGACATCCGCCGCGCCATCGCCGGCGGCGCCCACACGTTTGAGGACGTGCAGGCGCGCACCGGCTGCACCACCTGCTGCGGCTGCTGCGAGGCCGAAGCCCGCGAACTGGTGGATGCCTCGGTCGAGTCCGAGCGGCGTGCCGCGGCGTTGCCCGTCGCTGCCTGAGGTGTCGCCGAGCGCCCCGCGGCGATTTGCCTGCAATCGATAATCACTCCGTCATGCCTCCGCCCCGGGCGGTATAGTCCGGGCTTGTCGCGTGCGCTCTGCGCGCCTTCCCGCAAGGAGTCCGGTCATGAAGGGCGATACCAAGGCCATCGAGCACCTCAACAAGGCACTGGGCAACGAACTGATTGCGATCAACCAGTACTTTCTGCACCACCGGATGTACGCCAACTGGGGCTACAAGGAACTGGCCGAGCACGAGCGTGGCGAATCGATCGACGAGATGAAACACGCCGATCGCCTGATCGAGCGCATCCTGTTCCTGGAAGGACTACCCAACCTGCAGAAGCTCGGCAAGCTGCTGGTCGGCCAGACGCCCAGGGAATGCATCGAGTGCGACCTGAAGCTGGAGCGCGCCGCGCTGCCCGACCTGCAAGCCGCGATCGCGTATTGCGAGAAGATTTCCGACTTCCCCAGCCGCGACCTATTTGCCGACATCATGCGTTCGGAAGAAGAACACGTCGACTGGCTGGAAACCCAGCTTGGCCTGATCGGGCAGGTCGGCCTCGAGAACTACCTGCAGGCGCATATCCGCAGCTGAATTCGCCCTCAGGAGCCGCCATGGCAACCGCCCTGTTGATCATCGATGTCCAGCGCAGCCTGCTGGATGAGGGTCCCTGGAACGCACAGGGGTTCCTTGACAGCGTCAAGCGCCTGATCGCAAACGCAAGGCAGTCGGGTGCCACGGTGGTATACATCCGCGACCGGCGCGTGGAGCCGGACGGAACGCTGGATGCAAGCCTTCCGCAACTGCCAGCCGATCTGCACGTCGACAAGGACTACTGCGACGCCTTCCTCGGGACGGAGCTGCATGCGCTGCTGCGCGAGCGGGCCATCACGCGGCTCGTGGTGTGCGGCATGCAGACCGACTACTGCGTCGACACCACCTGCCGGCGGGCTGCGTCACTTGGCTACGACGTGCAACTGGCAAGCGACGCACACACAACGGTCGACCATGAATACCTCTCCGGCGAACAAATCGTGCGTCACCACAACCGGATCTTGCGGAATTTTCGGGCGCAGGCAGGCCGCGTGCGGTCGCTGCCCTCCGAAGCCGTGCGCTTTGCCCAAGCGGAGTGAAGCCGTCCGCCCTTGAGCGCGCGGTTGCAACGCACGGGGGAGCCGTGCCGTGCGTCCCGTCAGGTGCTGCATAACCGGCGGGTTGTCACCGGCCCTGCGAAAGCGGGCCATGAATGAACCGGCTGCGAGGATGCGGGTCGCCAGCAGGCTGGCCCTACGAACCGCGCGTTGTGGGGCTTTTCATGGGCGCGCGATCGCGCGCGAAGCGCGCGAAACGCTTACGTCCGGTTGTAGCGCTGCCGCAGCGCCGCCGCGGCGTTGGCATACAACTTCTCGAGTGCGGCCACGCTGTCGGCGGGATTGGCCAGCGTGCCGTTGCGCGCGGCTTCTTCGACCTGGCGTGCACGCGTGGACAACGGCATCGCGCCCAGGTTGGCGCTGGATGATTTCAGCGAGTGTGCAAGCTTGCCCACTTCGACGCTGTCGCCCCGCGCGGCGGCTTCGTGCAGGTTCTGCATGCGCGTATCGCCATCGCTCAGGTAGGCATCGACCAGCGTGACCAGTTCGTCGCCCATGATGTCTTCCAGGTCAACCAGCGTGGCGGCGTCGAGCGTGTCCGGGGGCGGCGGTGTGGTCATGGCAGGGGCAGCGGTAGTGGCGGTAGTGGTGGTGGTGGCAGGCGTGGTGGGCGCCGCGGGAGCCGCCGCGGCGGCGTGCGGAGAACGCTGCATCCAGCGTGCCAAGGTCTGTGCCAACAGCTGGCGGTCCAGCGGCTTGGACAGGTAATCGTCCATCCCCGCCTGCAGGCAGCGTTCGCGATCGCCCGACATCGCATGCGCGGTCATGGCGATGACCGGCATGCGCGGCCCACCTTGCGCACTCTCGATTTCGCGCAGCCGTCGGGTCGCGCTGTAGCCGTCGAGCACCGGCATCTGGCAGTCCATCAGCACCATCGCGTAGTCCTGCTGGCGCAGCTTGTCGAGCGCGATTTCGCCGTTGTCGGCAACTTCCACGGTCAAGCCCAGGCGCTCCAGCAGTTTTTGCGCGACCTTCTGGTTGACTGGATGGTCTTCGACCAGCAGTACCCGGCCGGCCAGCGGCTGCCTGGTGTCGACTTCCTCGATGGGCGGCATGAGCGGCGCCGCCAACACGGGCTGCGTGCGCACCGGAGGCCCCAGGCCAAACGCGTTGCGCACGGTCTGGCGCAGGACCGCGTCATCCACGCGCGCGGCGGTGGCATGGACCCGCGCAGCAGGTGCAGCGGCAAGCCCCAGCGCCAGCAGCCGCAGCTTGTCCAGTTGATGGTCGTGCAGCACGCCTTGCAGCAATGCAGACGCGTCTCCGATCGCGCTGGTGGCATCCACCACCAGCAACTCGTAGTTGAAACTGTCCCCCAGCGGCGCGGCCTGGCGCACGCGCGCCAGCGCAGCCGCCGCGTCGGCCATGTGCGTGATATCGAGTTCCAGCGTCGCCAGCACCGGCATGATGGCCTGCGCGCGCTGCGGGCTGGCCACCAGCAGGGTCCGCGCACCCGCCAGACCGCGGTGCCCGCCCGCGATGTCGCCGGGCGCCTTTTCAAACGGCACCGTGAACCAGAACACCGAGCCGCGGCCCGGCTCGGAGCGCACCCCGATGCGGCCGCCCATCAGGTCCACAAGCTTTTTGCAGATGGTCAGCCCGAGGCCAGTGCCGCCATAGCGCCGCGTCACCGACGCGTCCGCTTGCGTGAACGGCTGGAACAGCCGCGCCGCCGCATCGGCCGCAAGACCGATGCCGGTATCGCGCACCGCGAACAGCAGCTCGTGCTGCGTTTCGGTGTCGTTGCGCTTGCTGACCCGCACCGACACGCCGCCGCGCTGGGTGAACTTGATGGCGTTGCTCATCAGGTTGGTGAGGATCTGGCGCACCCGCATCGGATCGCCGCGCACCACCGGCCGCACATCGGCGTCCACCACCGCGCGCATGGCCAGGCCCTTGGCTTCGGCGGGCTTTTCCAGCAGCCGCTTGACGCTGTCCACCAGGTCGCGGATGTTGATGCTGACCGACTCGATGACGAGCTTGCCGGCCTCGGCCTTCGAGTAGTCGAGGATGTCGTCGACGATGCGCAGCAATTCCTTGGCGGAGGCATTGGCCGTCACCAGGTATTCGCGCTGCACCGGCGACAGGTCGGTGCCCAGCACGATGTCGAGCAGCGGCAGGATGCCGTTCAACGGCGTGCGGATCTCGTGGCTCATGCTGGCCAGGAATTCGCTCTTGGCCAGCATCGCGGCCTCCGCACCCTGCTTGGCCGCCAGCAACTCGCGCTGCACCCCGCGCAGCGAGGACAGTTCCGATTGTGCCGATGCCAGCCGCGTGCGCATCGCGACATCGACCGGGTCGGGCACCTGCGGCGCCATGTTGACGCGCTCGGACTCGGCCGAAGGCGCCCCGCGCACGACCCATACGCACACCAGCGCCACCCCCAACGCCAGCCACACCGCGAACACCTGGGGCGCCGGCACCCACAGCACGCCCAATGCGCCGGCCGTCACCAGCGCGGCGCTGGCAACCCAGCGGGGCCAGGCGGCAAGCAATCCGGAACGCGGCGTGGCCAAGGTCAGGCCTCCGCCGGTGGTAGCGCGGCGCCCAGCTCACGCGCGGGCGGACGGAAGTAATTGCCCTGCAAAAGGTCGACGCGGATTTCCCGCAGGCGCTCGACCTGCGCCAGCGTTTCCACGCACGGCGCCACCACCCGCAGGCCACGCGCATGCGCGGCGTCCACCACGCTCGCTGCAACTGCAGGATCGAGCGCGGCCGCCAGTTTCACGTAGTCCAGCGGCAGGTGCTCGATCCAGCCCGCCGCAACCGCGTCGGCGTCCGCCCCGGCCAGCGACAGGCGCACGTCGGCGGCGCGCAAGGCCGGCGCCAGCCCGATCAGCGTGCGCATGTCGTGGCGCACCTCCTCGGCCTGGAATTCCAGCACCAGCGAATCGGCCTGGACGCCCGCTTCCGCCAGCGCCGCGCGCAGTTCAGCCACCCGTCCGGCGTCGCGCCAGCCGGTCAGCGACTGGCTGGCGAACAGGTGCACCGGATCACCCTCGCGCCGGCGCTCGGCCAGGATCGCGGCACAACGCCGCACCACCCACGCATCGATGGCGGCGATCGTCCCGGTGCGGACGGCCACGGGCACCAGCTCGGCGGCCACGTATTCGCGGGTACCGGTGCGCAGGCGCAGCAGTGCCTGGTACTGCGGATCGGCCGCGCCGTGGATCGGAATGACCGGCTGGAAGGCCAGCCCGAAGGACTCGGTGGCCAGCGCCGTGGCTAGGCGCTGGGTGATCGAGTCGGGATCCGCGCCCAGCCGCGAATGGAGCGCAACCTGCTCGGGGTGTGTCCGCGCCCAGGCCAGGGTGCGTTCCACCGCCGCCAGCGCCTGCGCCGTTTCGCTGCTGGACGCGTCGAACGCGCACACGGCACACACCAGGCGTACCGCGGACGCCTGCGCGCCAAAGCGTGATTCCCGCGCGGCCTCGAGCAGCTCACCCGCCAGCGTCGCCAGTCCGGCTTCGTCGTGGGTGGGGGCAAACACCAGATACCCCGAGTTGCCATGGCGCGCGGTCATGCAGCCCGCGCGTACGTGGCCCGCGATGAAAGCGCCGACCTGACCGAGCAACTGGTCGAACGCCGCCAGGCCGAGGTAGCCGCGCAAGGCGGGGGCATCGTCCACTTCGACCGCGAGCAAGCCACCTGGCGCCGCCCGGCTGCCGCTGGCGGCAAGGTGCTCGGACACGGCATCCAGCACCTGCGCGCGCTCGTTGAGGCCAGTGCCGGCATCGCGCCGGCGCCGCTGCCGCATGCGCGCAGCCGCCAGCCGCGCGCGCCGCACGCGGTTGGTCACCGCGGCAACCAGGTGCATGGGCCGAATCGGCTTGATCAGGAAGTCGTCGCCACCGGCGTCCAGCGCGGCAAATTGGCGCTCTTCGTCCTGGTCGCCCGACAGGAACACGATCGGCGTGTTGAGGTAGCCGTCGCGCTCGCGGATCAACGCGGTCAGCTCGAAGCCGTCGCAATCGGGCATGTTGAGGTCCAGCAGCAACAGGTCGGGCCGGAACCGGTCCAGCTCGTCCAGCACCGCCAGCGACTCGCCCAGGATCAGGGTTTCCATGCCGGCGTGGCGCAGAATGGCCTGCGCGAACAACGCCTGCGCCGCGTCGTCATCGACGATCAGGACCCGAAACGCGCTCGCGTGCTCCACGCTGGCCAGCTCCAGTGCCGCGCGGACCACGTCCTCCGGCGTGGCCGGCAGCGCAACGCAACGATCAGCCCCGGCGCGCAGTGCGCGCAACTGCAATTCGACGGTGGCCCCTTGCAGCAGCATCAACAGGCGCGTGCGCTGCCGCGCCGGATCGTGCCGGGCAGCCTGCAACGCCGCGGCCAACGCAGCGAGCACGGTGTGCGCATCCGCAACCACGATGGCGAGGTCGGGCGGCGTGCGCGGCAGCAGTTCGGCCAGATCGTCGATGCGCTCGACCAACGCCACGTCGCAACCTTGCTGCTCCAGCCGCAACAGCAATTGGGTGACCACGGGATCGTCGTCGTTGACGATGCGCACGCATGGACCGTGCGGCGCATCCACCGGCGCGGGTGGGTCCGCAGCCACCGGCTCGGACTGGTTGGCCGCACCCGTGGCGGCTCCGGGGATGTCGGCGATGCCAAGCCGCAGCCAGTAGCGGTCCGGCGGCACCTCGCAACGCGGGAATGGATCGTGCGCGCCCACTGGCGTCACCCCCAGTCCCCGCCCCACCGGTGCCAAACCCGGCGCGGCGTCCTGCAAATGCGGGCGCAAACTGTCCAGCAAGCTGTCAATGCGGGCGGAAGTGACCGCGTCGGGCACGTCGTGCCTGGCCATCGGCAGCGCCAGCGCCGACTCCAGCGCCAGCAGGCGCTCGCCGGTTTCCAGCATGCCATGGCGGCCGCAAGCCCCGGCCAGCATCGCGATCTCGCCGTGCAGCGCGCGCAACACGTTGCAGTCCCAGCCACCCCGGCACTGCGCCCGGGTGCGCCGCAACAACGTGCGCAGGCGCTGCGGCAGGTGCCGGCGAAAGGCCTCCTGCAGCTCCGGCCCCGGATCCTGCTTGGGTGATTGCGATGTCATCAAGATGATTCCCCCGCTCGGACAAAACTATAGCAAGCCGGCGTGGCGCAGGAGTGTCCAGACCAGCGTTTGCTCGCAGCAGCCGTTGCGGAAAATCAGGGTACATCCGGGCGGTTGCCTGCCGTCACACCGCAGCGTGGGCGCGGCGATTGGTGCAGGCCGGCGAACCGCCGCGCCGTGCAGCGGCGGCCACGAATCAATCGCGTTCAAAATGGTTTGACTACGGCCAGGATCACGATCGCCAGCAGCAGCACGCTGGGTATCTCGTTGAATCCGCGCAGCGCCCGCGACGACCAGCCGCAACGATCGTGCGCGAAATCACGTACCAGCTTCACCAGTAGGCCGTGGTAGAGCACCAGCAACAACACCAGCGCCAGCTTCACGTGCAGCCAGCCGGCCTTGAGGTAGAACGGTTCGGCCGCCAGCGTGGCGATGCCGAACGCAAGCGCGAGCGCGCCGCCGATGTGGGTCATCACCAGCAGGCGGCGCTCCATGGTCTGCAGCCGCTCGCGGACCGCGGGCTCGGTGGCCTCCGCGTGGTACACGAACAATCGCGGCAGGTAGAACAACCCGGCGAACCAGGTGACCACGCCAATGATGTGGAAGGCTTTCAGCCAGAGGGCCATCATCGGTTTCCACCGCGCCGGGTCACGGCGAAAAGAACAGCACGAAGTAGGCAAGGAACAGCAACAGGTGCACCAGCCCCTGCATCGCGTTGGTGCGCCCACTGCCCAGCGTCAGGATCGACACGCCGAAGGTCAGCACCAGCATCATCATGTTGGCGGGCGAAAGGCCCAGCACCGCCGTGCGCCCAAGGAACAGGTCGATCAGCAAAATCGCCGGCACGGTCAGCGCGATCGTCGAAAGCGCGGTGCCCAGCCCGATGTTCATCGCGCGCTGCATCTGGTTGTAACGCGCTGCGCGGATCGCGGCGATGCCTTCCGGCGCCAGCACCAGCACCGCCACCGCGAAGCCCGCGAGTGCGGCCGGCAACCCGAGCCGTGCGACGCTGGCTTCCAGCGGCAACGCGAACAGCTTGGCCAACAGCACCACCAGCACCAGGTACACGACCAGCAGGATCGCGTGGAACGGCCAGCCGCGGGTCGATTCGGGATGCGCGGGCGCCTGTTGCATCGCCTCGCCTTCCGCGACGAAGAAGCTGGTGTGGGTGCGCGTCTGGATCACCATGAACGCCGCGTACATCAGCAGGGACATCACCAGCAGGAACACCTTCTGGACCAGCGAGAACGTGCCCTCGCCGGTGGTGATGGTGAAATCCGGCCAGATCAGCGCCAGCGTCGCCAGCGGGATCAAAAGGCTCAGGTAGGCCTTGGCGCCGCGCAAGTTGTAGGTCTGCTCGTGGTGGCGCAGGCCGCCCACCAGCAGCGCGATGCCGATGACGCCGTTCAGGACGATCATCACCACCGAAAACATGGTGTCGCGTCCGAACGCGGGATTGTCGGCGTTGTGCAGCATCACGGTGACGACCGTCGCGATCTCCAGCGAGATCGCGGACAACGTCAACATCAGCGTGCCGTAGGGCTCGCCGAAACGCTCGGCGAGGTGTTCGGCGTGCCGGGTCGCCAGGATGGCCGCGAGCAGCGCGCCGGTGAAAAAGGCGATGAACGCGACGCCGATCGCGAGATTGGCGGCATCAACCGTTGCAAATACGGGCTTCAGCCACCAGCCCGCGAACAGGGTGGCCAGCGCGACCGGCAGCGGCCATTCCTCGCGCCACGTCGACTTCGCCGCCCGCATTTCGTGCCCCTCGCGCATGGCAGCTAGTATGCCCGTACGGAGGCGTTGCATGGAATTGATCGGCTGGGACGACTTCACCCGGGTGGAACTGCGCGTGGGGCGCATCATTGACGCGCGCGTGTTCGCCGAAGCGCGCAAGCCCGCCTACGTGCTGCAGGTGGACTTCGGTGCGGAAATCGGCGTCCGCAAATCAAGCGCGCAGATCACCCGGCTGTACCGTCCCGAGGAACTGGTCGGCAAGCTGGTCGTGGGCGTGGTCAACTTTCCGAAGAAGCAGATCGGCCCGTTGATGAGCGAATGCCTGGTCACCGGTTTCCACGACGCCAACGGCGACGTCGCGCTGTGCGTGCCCGACCAGCCGGTGCCGCTGGGCGCCAAGCTGGCGTGATTGCGCGTCCCCGCGACGGCCCGGCCGGCGCGGGGCTTGCGGATCGCTGCGTCGCCCGGCCCCCGCGATGTCGGCCGGTGCGCCAACGCGCTGCCTTGCCTCGCACGCTCCGGGACGGCACTTAAATCACCGTTTGCGTGCAACGATTGCACCGAATCTGTGCCATGCAACGTGTCTGGCGATCTAACCCATTGACTCGACACGTTACACTGGCTGGCACGCCGCTTGCTCTT
>JAICHS010000001.1 GCA_025924775.1 Rhodanobacteraceae bacterium | reverse complement strand
GCTGCGTCCGTGGCGCTGGTAGCGTCGCGATGCAGCACGAATGTGTTGGTGATCAACAACACGATGGCGACGGCCATGACGCCGATGATCCAGACGTCCAGTTTGCGGCCGGTGGCGCGATGGAAGCCCTGGTCGTGCGGAACCGTGGGGTCGGTTTCAAGCTTGAAACCTTCCGGCGTCAGCTTGTAGTACCAGGAGAACGCGACCCAGAACGGAAATCCGATCGCACACGCAATTACAAACCAGCGGGTCACCCAGTCCGGCATTCCGAACGGCCCGCTCAACTGCGCGATGCCTTGCGAGAGCGCCCACACCGCGCCGACATAGACCGCGGCGGCGCGCCAGACATGGCGATAACTGAGTTCGGCGACGATGCCGCGCTTTTCTGGCGGCCCCTCGTGGGTGGTCACTATGCGCCCCACGACTCCCACCGGCAACAGGCCGGTCTCCAGATGTGCGCAAGTGTCGGGCTTTGCGGGGCACGATGCAAGTGCGGCGTGCGGGTACGCGGCCTTTCAACACCCCATTGCAAGCGCAAGTCTGCCGCGGAGACACGTGGACACGCTTCGAAGCCAGCCGCGATCAGGCGGCTTTCGCGGGCACGACCTGCTGCACGGCCTCGATGGCAATGACCAGGTGCACGGCATCCGGTACGCCAAGGTCGATGCCCCAGGTGATACCCCACTGACTGCGCTGGATGGTGGTTTCGAAGTCACCGCCCGCGACGGGCGCGTGGTGGATGGGCGAGTCGTAGCGGTTGAAGTTGCGGCAATCGAGCACCACGGGGTGCGTTTGCCCGCGCAGCGTCAACGCGCCCGCCACCGCGACCAGACGCTCGCCCTGCCAGCGAAAGTCGCTGCCGACGAAGTGCGCGGTCGGGTGCGTGGCCACGTCGAGGAATGCGTCGCTCTTGAGGTGTTGGTCGAATTCGGCAATGCCGGAACTGATCGACGCCGTGTCGACGTCGATGCCCGCGTGGCCCGCATGATGCTCCATGTCCAGATCGATCGTGCCGTGGACCTTGCCAAACCGCGCGCGCAAGGTGGACGTGGCGAAATGCTTCACCTCGAACGTGACGCAAGTGTGCATGGGATCGGTGACGTAACGGGCAAGGCTGGACATCAAATTCTCCTCGAATGGCTGGGCGGCGTATTTGCAGAGGCGCGGCACGTTGTTGCTATATGGGTTCGCATGCACGCGCGCGCAACGTTGGGCTTGATAGCGTGGGCGGGTGTGATTGCACGACAGGAGGTTCCACATGGCGGAAACACACCCTTGCACCGCGATCGTCGGCGTCGGGCCGGGACTGGGCGCGGCGCTGGCCACGCGCTTTGCACGCGCGGGCCACACCATCGCGTTGCTGGCGCGCACGGCCGAACACCGCGACGCGGTCGTCGCACGCATCCGTGCCGATGGCGGCAGCGCGCACGGTTTTGCCTGCGACGCCGGCAACGCGGAAGCGGTGGCGGCGGCCTTCGATCAGGTACGCGCGAGCCTGGGCGACCCGGACGTGCTGATCTACAACGCCGGCATGTTCGCGGTCGGCGGCCTGCTGGAACTCGGAGTGGAAGATTTCGAAACCGCGTGGCGGGTCAACTGCCTCGGTGGGTTCCTGTCGGCGCGGGCGGTGGTGCCCGCGATGCTGCACCGCGGCCGCGGCACGCTGCTGTTCACGGGGGCCACGGCCGCCCTGCGCGGCGGCGCGCGGTTCGCCGGCCTTGCGGTCGGCAAGTTCGGGTTGCGCGCGCTGGCGCAAAGCCTCGCACGCGAGCTGGGCCCCCAGGGCATCCACGTGGCCCACGTCGTCATCGACGGCCAGATCGATTCGGCCAGGGCCCGCCAGCGCGATCCGGGCCGCGCAGCCGACAGTTTCCTTGACCCCGCCGCGATCGCCGATACCTACTGGCAGCTGCACACGCAGCCGCGCACGGCGTGGACGCTGGAGCAGGACCTGCGCCCGGCGGTGGACCGCTTCTGAGCGCCAGCCTTGACCTGCGTCTGGAGACGGCGGCCGCGCGCAGTGCACAATCGGCGCTTTGCATGATCGGAGGGCGGAACATGGATACGGCGCTTCCCAGCAAGCTGCTGGCCGTCCAGCACCACCAGATCGACCAGGGCGTGGCTGGCATCGTCGATGGCAGCGGCACGCCGGCGGCACTGGCGGCGGCGCTGGCGGCGGCGCTGCAGCTGTTGCGCCAGCATCTGTACGTCGAGGAGGCGGCGCTATTTCCACCGCTGGCCAAGACCGGCCTGGCGATGCCGGTATTCGTGATGCAGCGCGAGCATGGCCAGATGTGGCCGCTGATCACGGGCCTGGAAGCCGCCTGCGCGGCGGGCACCGGGCGCGACGCGCTGCGCGCGGATGCCGACAAGCTGCTGATGCTGCTGAAGATGCACAACCCCAAGGAAGAGCAGATCGTGTACGCCGCGGCCGACCGCTACGAGCCCGCGCACCCCGACGCGCCGCTGGTGGCGGCGATGGCCGCCGCGCATATGCCGGACGGCTGGGTCTGCGCAAATGCGCCGCACTGAACCCCACGGCGCACGCCGGTCAGCGGTCGCGCTGCACGATATAGCGCGCCAGCCAGCGTAGCGGTTCGGCGGCATCGCCGAAGCAGTCCAGCGCGGCTAGGGCTTCGTTGTACAGCGCATCGGCACGCTGCTTGGCGTGGTCCAGGCCCAGCAGCGACGGATAGGTTGCCTTGCCGCGCGCAGCGTCGGCGCCGTGGGTCTTGCCGGTGAGCGCCTGCTCGCCTTCCACATCCAGCACGTCGTCCTTGATCTGGAACGCCAGGCCCATGCATTCGGCGAAATGGTCCAGGGCGTCACGCGATGCGCGCGGCAAATCCGGCAGCGCGCAGCACGGCATCAACACCGCCGCGCGGATCAGCTTGCCGGTCTTGTCGCGGTCCAGCGCCTCGAGGTCGGCGGCCGTCAGCTGCCTGCCCTCGGATTCCAGGTCCACGGCCTGCCCGCCGGTCATGCCCCGGGAACCGGCCGCCGCCGCCAGCACCGCAACCATACCCAGGCGCGCGGCGGTATCGCGGGTACCATCACCCGCCAGGATTTCAAACGCGCGCGTATGCAAGGCATCGCCGGCAAGGATCGCGGTAGCCACGCCGAAAGCCTTGTGTGTGGACGGCTTGCCGCGCCGCAGGTCGTCGTCGTCCATCGCCGGGAGGTCATCGTGGATCAGCGAAAACACGTGCACGCATTCGACTGCGCAGGCGGCATCGTCGAGTTGCCCGGCCGGCACACCCAGCACCTCGCCGCTGGCGTAGCACAGCAGGGGGCGCATGCGCTTGCCGCCGCCCAGCGCCGCGTAGCGCATCGCCGCGTGCAACGAGGCCGGCGGCGTATCCACCGCGGGCAGGCGCGCATCCAGCGCGTGTTCGACCCGCTCAACGTAGCCCGCCACGCGTTCGGCAAAGGCCATCGCATTCCCCATGTCAGGCGGCGCGCGCCGCCGCGCCGCGAGCCTAGCGACGGCGCCGCATGCCTGTCAAAGCAGCCTCCGCGCGACTTCCACCTCATCTTCACGCACAATGCGTAGGATCAAAACGTCGGCCGGCGACGCGCCGAAGGAGACCCACAGGATGATCGCCACAGCTTCCGCCAGCGTTTCGCGACGAGACGCCGAAGCCTATCAAACGCGCATCCTGCCCGCGGTATCGCGCACGTTCGCGCTGACGATTCCGCAACTGGACGCGCGCCTGCGCCGGGTGATCGCCAACGCCTACCTGTTGTGCCGGATCGCGGACACCATCGAGGACGAAGCGACCTTGGCCAGCGACGTAAAGCAGGAGTTCCACGACCGCTTCACGCGGGTGGTCGCCGCAACCGAAGATCCCGCTTCATTCGCCCGCGACCTGGCACCGCTGCTACGCGGCAACACGCTGGCGGCGGAGCTTGACCTGGTGGCGCACACGCCGGCCATCATCGAGGTGACCGACGGCTTCAACCTGGCGCAGCGCCAGGCTTTGGCGCGCTGCGTGCAGGTCATGTGCACCGGCATGCCCAGCTTCGAGCGCCGCGCCAGCGTCGCCGGGCTCCCCAACATGCGCGAGATGGACCGCTACTGCTACTACGTCGCGGGCATCGTCGGCCAGACCCTCACCGACCTGTTCTGCGACTACTCGCCCCGCATCGCTGAACGCCGCGACGCGATGGCCGCGCTCGACGTGTCGTTTGGACAGGGCCTGCAGATGACCAACATCCTGAAGGACTTCTGGGAGGACCACGACCGCGGCGTGTGCTGGCTGCCGCACGACCTGTTCGCGCGCGCCGGCGTGCGACTGGAAGAAGTGCATCGCGGCCAGCAACCGGCGGCATTTGGCCGCACCTATGCGCAGCTGATCGGTATCGCCCACAGCCACCTGCGCAACGCGCTCGACTACACCCTGCTGATTCCGGAACGGGAAGTCGGCATCCGCCGCTTCTGCCTGATCGCGCTGGGCCTGGCCATGCGGACCCTGGCGTCGATCCTGGCCAAGCCCGACTTCACCGCCGGCGCACAGGTGAAGGTGTCGCGGCAGGTGGTGAAAAAGATCGTCATCGTCACGCGGCTGTTCGCCGGCTACAGCCGGGTGCTGCGCGGCTGGTTCGGTCGGATGGCGGAGGACCTGCCGCTGCAGGCGCTGGCTTCCGACTGGGGCGGGCTGCTGCCCGACCCGCATTCCACCTGGCCGCGCAGCGATGCCTGCGGACCGGCCCAAGCCTTCAAGTAAGGCCATGCCCCCCGACTCCAGCATGCCGCAAACAGGCACCACGGTTCCGGGCCAGACCGCCGCGACCGACCGCCTGGGCGCGGCCATCGCCGCGGCGCGCGCGCGCAT
Source organism: Rhodanobacteraceae bacterium (assembly GCA_025924775.1). Taxonomy (GTDB): domain Bacteria; phylum Pseudomonadota; class Gammaproteobacteria; order Xanthomonadales; family Rhodanobacteraceae; genus 66-474. The sequence goes on along the minus strand of JAICHS010000001.1, from coordinate 45,703 downwards.
CCTTGCACACCAGCACGCGGACGGCTATTGGCAGTATCCACTGGAAGCCGACTGCACGATCCCGGCCGAATACATCCTGATGCTGCACTACCTCGGTGAATCCGACCGCCTGCTGGAATCGCGCCTCGCCGAGTACCTGCGCGAACGCCAGTGCCGCAACGGCGGCTGGCCGCTGTACCCGGGCGGCGCGCTGGACATCAGTTGCAGCGTGAAGTGCTATTTCGCGCTGAAACTGGCCGGCGACCGTGCCGACGCGCCGCACATGCTGCATGCCCGTGCGGCCATCCTTGCGCGCGGTGGCGCGGCGCGCAGCAACGTGTTCACCCGCATCACGCTGGCCCTGTTCGGTGACGTGCCGTGGCGCGGCGTGCCGTTCCTGCCGGTCGAGATCGTGCTGCTGCCGCGCTGGTTCCCCTTCAACCTCAGCAAGGTGTCGTACTGGTCGCGCACGGTGATGGTGCCGTTGTCGGTGCTGACGACACTGAAACCGCGCGCCGCCAACCCGCTCGGCCTGCACGTCGCGGAACTGTTCACCACGCCGCCGCGGCAGGAACGACATTACTTCCGCCCGCGCTCGCTGCTGAACCGCGCGCTGTGCCTGTGCGAGGCAGGCATGCGGCGCCTGGATGGCCTGATCCCGCGCCGCGTGCGTGCGTATGCGCTGCAGCGCGCCAAGGCGTGGATCCTCGCGCGCCGCAACGGCGATGGCGGCCTGGGCGCGATCTTTCCCGCGATGGTCAACGCCTACGAGGCCCTGGCACTGCTGGGGCTGCCGGCCGACCACCCGGCACGCCGCGAAACCCGCAAGGCCATCGACGACCTGCTGGTGGTGCACGACCACGCGGCATGGTGCCAGCCCTGCGTATCCCCGGTGTGGGATACCGGCCTGGCCTGCCTCGCGCTGCAGGAGGACCCCGCCGCGCCCGCGGGCGCCACCCGCCGCGCGCTGGCGTGGCTGGTGGCACGCCAGCTGCGCGATGAACCGGGTGACTGGCGCGCCTATCGCCCGCAGCTTGCCGGTGGCGGTTGGGCGTTCCAGTTCAGGAATGATGCGTATCCCGACCTCGACGACACCGCGGTGGTCGCCCGCGCGCTGCAGCAATCCCCCGAGCGTGCGCAGCATGCCGAGGCCATCACGCGCGCCGCCGACTGGTTGTGCGGGATGCAATCGAAGAACGGCGGTTTCGCGGCCTTCGACGCCGACAACAACCACCAGTGGCTCAACCAGATTCCGTTCGCCGACCACGGCGCGTTGCTGGATCCGCCCACCAGCGACGTCAGCGGGCGCGTGTTGACACTGTTGTCGATGCTCGACCGCGCGCAGGACCGCAAGGCGCGCCAGCGCGTGCTGCAGTTCCTGCTGGATGATCAAACCGGCGAAGGCGCGTGGTTTGGCCGCTGGGGCACCAATTACCTGTACGGCACGTGGTCGGTACTGGTCGCGCTGCGCGGGGCCGGCATGGCCGTCGATGCCCCCGCGGTCCGCCGCGCGGTGGCCTGGCTGGAATCGGTGCAGCAGGCCGACGGCGGCTGGGGCGAAGGCAACGACAGCTACCTTGATCCAAACCTGCGCGGACGCGGCGCCCACAGTGGCCCGGCGCAGACGGCGTGGGCGCTGCTGGCGCTGCTGGAAGCCGGCGAGGCCGACAGCCACGCGGTGGCGCGTGGCATCGAATACCTGCTGAAGACGCAGGTCGATGGCGAATGGCACGACTCGCGTTTCAACGCGCCGGGTTTTCCGCGCGTGTTCTACCTGAAATACCACGGCTACAACCGTTACTTTCCCTACTGGGCGCTGGTGCGCTTCCACAATGTCCACACCGGGCAGTTTCACTGAGGGCACGGGCTTGGTGGTGGCGCTTCCGGCGGAAGCGCACAGCCTCGGTGTGTACGGCCTGCACCCCGGCGAGTGCAAGCGCTGGCACCGCGGCTGGATCGCGGTGTCGGGCATTGGCCCGCACAACGCGATGCGCGCCGCCGAACGCCTGCTGACCTGCGGCGTCACCCGGTTGGCGAACTGGGGCGTGGCTGGTGCGCTGGATGCCGGGTTTGCGCCTGGCGACGTGCTGATTCCCGACCACATCCGCTACGCACACGACGACCCCGGGTTCGCCACCGACGCGCTGGCAAGCGAGCAGCTGGCCGCCGCGCTGTCCGGCAGCCTGCGGGTACACCGCGGCGCGCTGTGGTCGACCCCGCAACCGGTGGCCTCAGCGGCCGAGAAACAGGCACTGGCCACGCACAGCGGTGCCGTCGCGGTGGACATGGAAGCCGCGCCGATCGCGGCAGTCGCGCTGCGCGCCAAGCTGCCGTTCGTGGCCGTCAAGGCGATTTGCGACCCGCTGGCGCGCGAACTGCCCGCGAGCATCGTGCACGCCCTGGACGGCGCCGATGGCGGGTTTTCGCTGCGTATGCTCGCGGCGATCGCCCTGGGCGGCCCCACGACTTGGCGCGCGGCACGCGCGCTGGCGCGGGATTTCGCGCACGCCCGGCGCACGCTGGCGACCGCCGCGTCGCTGGCCGCATGAGCGGGCGCATCCTGGTCAGTGGCGCCAACGGATTCGTGGGCTCGGCGGTGGTGCGCGCGCTGTTGCGCCACGGCTATCCGGTGCGTGCATTGGTGCGGGCCGGCAGCGATACCACCAGCCTCGACGGCTTGGCCATCGAGACCGCCCGTGGCGACCTGCTGGATCCGCCCTCGCTGGAGCGCGCGCTGCAAGGCTGTACCGGCCTGTTCCACGTCGCCGCCGATTACCGGCTGTGGGCGCGCGACCCGCACGCGATTTACCGCGCCAATGTGCGCGGCACCCACAACATCCTGGCGGCGGCACGACGCTCCAGCGTGGCCCGCATCGTGCACACGTCCAGCGTGGCGACGCTGGGATTCAACCACGATGGCACGCCCGCCGACGAGGCCACGCCGGCACGCCTGGCCGACATGGTCGGCGCCTACAAGCGTTCCAAGTTCCTGTCCGAGGCGCTGGTTCGCCGATGCGCGCGTGCCGGCAGCGACATCGTGATCGTGAACCCGGCGGCGCCCGTCGGCCCGCGCGACCGCAAGCCCACGCCGACCGGGCGCACCATCCTCGACGCCGCGCGCGGGCGCATGCCGGCCTATGTCGACACCGGCCTGTGCATCGTGCACGTGGACGACGTCGCCGAAGGCCACGTGCTGGCATACCAGCGCGGGCAGCGCGGCCGCCGTTACGTGCTGGGGGGCGAAAACCTCAGCCTGCGCGCCATCCTGCAAACGATTGCCGAACTCACCCACCGCCACGGGCCCTGGCTCAAGCTGCCGCATGCCGCGGTGTTGCCGATTGCCCACGTGGCCGAGGCGTGGGCACGCATAAGCGGCAATCCGCCGACCATCAGCGTCGCCGGCGTGAAGCTGTCGCGGCACCGGATGTATTTTTCAAGCCGGCAGGCTGAAACCGAACTCGGCTGGTACGCGCGCCCGGCGCGGGAGGCACTGGCCGACGCAATACAATGGTTCCGGGACAATGGATACCTCCGCTGATCTTGGTCCAGATTCGATGATTTTCCATCGTCATTCCGAGGCCATCGCCGCTCCATCGGCGCTGGAACCCGGAATCGGTTCTTCGCATTGAGAAACTGGATTCCGGGTTCTGCCCGCAGGCGGGCAGCCCCGGAATAACGAAGAGAAAAATGTACCCTGTGACTGAAGACGAATTACGACGGATGACTACGCCAATCCGGCACGCCACTGCGACAGCCCAACCCAACATCGCGCTGGTCAAGTACTGGGGCAAGCGCGACGATGCCTTGAACCTGCCGGCGGCGGGTTCGTTGTCGATCACGCTGGATGCGCTGCACACCCGCACGCACGTGCGCTTTGACGACACACTCACCGCTGACGACATCGCGTTGAATGGCCGGCACGACGCCACGCAAAGCCGCAAGCTCGGCGCGTTTCTTGACCTGTTCCGCGCACGCGCGGGCATCACGACGCGCGCGCACATCGAATCCGGCAATGACTTTCCCACCGGCGCGGGACTGGCATCGTCGGCGTCCGGTTTCGCGGCGCTGGCGATCGCGGTGGACCACGCCCTGGGGTTGAACCTGGACCAACGGGAATTGTCGATCCTCGCACGACGCGGTTCCGGCTCGGCCGCGCGTTCAATCTTCGGCGGCTTCGTGGAAATGGCCGCGGGCACGCGCGACGACGGCGAAGACGCCTTCGCGACGCCGCTGCTGGAAGCCGCGGCGTGGCCACTGGAAGTCGTGATCGCAATCACCGCGCGCGAAAAGAAGACCGTCAGCTCGCGCGCCGGCATGGACCGTACCCGGCAGACCTCGCCTTACTACCGCGACTGGATCGCGGCCGTGCCTGCCGACCTCGCCGCCGCCCGCGCCGCGGTGCGCTCGCGCGATTTCGAGAGCCTTGCGCGCACCGGCGAAGCCAGTTGCCTTGCGATGCACGCGGTGATGCTGTCCGCGCGACCCGGCCTCATCTACTGGAACGCCGCGACCGTCGGGTGCATCCAGTGCATTCGCGAGTTGCAGCGCGGCGGCACGGGGGTGTTCTTCACCATCGACGCGGGGCCGCAGGTGAAGGCGGTGTGCCTGCCGGACCACGCCGCGCGCGTGGTCGAGGCATTGCGCGGCGTCGCGGGCGTCGAGGACGTGTTGCCGAGCGGACTCGGCGCGGGCGCGCGCGTGGTCGAGGCCGACGCTTGACGCGCATCACGGCCAGCGCACCCGGCAAGCTGGTGCTGCTGGGCGAATACGCGGTGCTGGAAGGCGCGCCTGCGCTGGTGCTGGCGGTGAACCGCCGCGCGCACGTGCGGCTTGCCGACAGCGTCGGCGGGGACTGGGAAATCGTCTCGCCCACGCTCGAACTTGCGGCGTGCCTGCCAGCGCGCGGTGACGTCGACGCCCGGCGCGAGGGGGTACCGGGCGAACTCGCATGGGTTGCCCAACTGCTGGGCGAGTTCGGGCGTGGCGAAGCCCTGCCGCCCTGCCGCGTCGAACTCGAAAGCAATGCGTTCTACTTCGAACACGCGGGTGCCCGCGCCAAGCTGGGCCTGGGCTCCAGCGCCGCCCTGACGGTCGCGTTGCTGGGCGCCTTGCACGCACGCGCAAACCGACCGCCGGTTTCTCTCGACACCGCCATCGCCGCCCATCGCGGCATCCAGCACGGCCGCGGCAGCGGTATCGACATCGCGGCGTCGCTTGTCGGTGGCCTGTCGCGCTTCCAGCTGGAAGGCGATGCCGCGCATGTCGCGCCGCTCGCGTGGCCGTCCGGCCTGCACTGGCGCTGCGTGTACAGCGGCAGGCCCGCCTCGACCGGCGCGATGCTGGCCGCGGTCGCGGCTTGGCGCGAACGTGAGCCTGCCGGTTACGCACAAGGGATGCACGAACTCGCTACAATTTCGTCACGCGGTATCAACGCCTTGGCCGCCAGCGATGCCGCTGCCTTCCTGTCCAGCTTCCATGCTTACGCGGATGCCCTGGCCCGCTTCGGCGAGTCCGCGGGCGTGGATATCGCCAGCCGTGAGCATCGGGCCATCGCGGCGATCGCCGCGGATTGCGGTTGCGTCTACAAAAGCTGCGGCGCGGGCAACGGTGACGTCGGCATCACGTTGGGCGTGGAAGATGGGCGGTTGCGGGAGTTTGCCAGGCGCGCGTCGCGCGCGGGTTTTCCCGTGATCGATTTGTCAACGGACCCCGCGGGTCTGGCGGTTGCATCAGTTGCTTGAGGCTTCCAGGGAACACAAATGGATCAGTCGAGATTTCCGGGTTTCTACAAGTTGTCGGTGTCCGAACGCGTGAACCTCGTGCGCGAGCGCGGGATGCTTTCACGCGAGGATTTCCAGACCCTGTCCAGCGGCGCGCATACGCTCACCGTCGCGCGCGCCGACAAGATGATCGAAAACGTGATCGGCGTGATGGGCCTGCCGCTGGGGCTTGGCCTCAACTTTTCGATCAACGGGGCGGACCGCGTGGTGCCGCTGGTGGTCGAGGAACCTTCGATCGTCGCGGCACTTTCGTCCGCCGCGAAGCTGGTGCGCGCAGCCGGTGGCTTCACCACGCGCAGCACCGACCCGATCCTGATCGGCCAGGTGCAGATCGTCGACATCGACAACTCGGCGACCGCGCAGGCCGCGTTGCTGCAACGCAAGCAGGAGATCCTGAACCTCGCCAACAGCCTGCACCCCAAGATGGTGGCCCGCGGTGGCGGCGCCAAGGACATCGAGGTGCGCATCCACCCGGCCGCGGACGGGCGCCGCGACATGGTCGTGCTGCACCTGCTGGTGAACACCTGCGACGCGATGGGCGCCAACATGGTCAACACCATGTGCGAAGGCGTCGCGCCGCTGGTGGAAGGCATCACCGGCGGCAAGGTGTTCCTGCGGATCCTTTCCAACCTCACCGACCGCGCGCTGGTGTGGGCCAAGGCCGTGATCCCGACCGCGCTGCTGGCGGGCAAGGGCTACGACGGCGAGCAGGTGCGCGACGGCATCATCCTGGCCAACGACCTTGCGGTGTGCGACCCCTACCGCGCCGCCACCCACAACAAGGGCATCATGAACGGCGTGGATGCGGTGGCGCTGGCAACCGGCAACGACTGGCGTGCACTGGAAGCCGCCGCGCACGCCTACGCCGCGCGTGGCGCGCACTACAGCTCGCTGACGCGCTGGTACAAGGACGACGCCGGCAATCTGGTCGGCAACATCGAAATGCCGATGAAGGTCGGCACCGTCGGGGGCAACCTGCAATCCAACGCCACCGTCGCGTTGAACCTGCGCCTGCTGCACGTGGCCTCCGCCCGTGAATTGGCCGAGATCATGGGCGCGGTGGGGCTGGCGCAGAACTTCTCGGCGCTGCGCGCACTGGTCACCGACGGTATCCAGCAGGGCCACATGACGCTGCACGCGCGTTCGGTCGCGGTCAGCGCGGGCGCCACGCCGGAAATCTTTGACACCGTAGTTGAACGCCTGCTGGATTCGGGCGAAATCAAGGTGTGGAAGGCCAAGGAAATCATCGCCGAGGTGCGCACCCAGGTGCAGCCGGAAGCCAAGACGGTGGCCCAGGGTTTCGAGCCGCTGGACGAAGCCGAATACGCCACCGGTTACGGCAAGGCGATCCTTTTGGGCGAGCACGCCGTGGTGTACGGCCGCCACGCGCTCGCGGTGCCGGTGCCGATGGCAATCCGCGCGCGCGCCGAGGAATCGAAGGACGGAACCCAACTCATCATCCCGCGCTGGGGCGTCGAATCACGCCTGCATCCGGGCACCAAGCATCCGGGTTCGTTCCTGCAATCGCTGGAACTGATCCTGGCCAAGCTTGATCTCAGCGATCGCCCGTTGCGCATCCAAGTGTACCCCAGCCTGCCGCGTGCCAATGGCCTTGGCGGTTCGGCGGCGCTGGCGGTCGCGGTGATCCGCGCGCTGGACCGGCACTGCGAGCTCGGCCTGACCGACCAGCAGGTATGTGCGTTGGCCTACGAGTGCGAGCGCGTTGCGCACGGCACGCCTTCGGGCATCGACAACACGGTGGCCACGTACGGCCAGCCGCTGCTGTTCCAGCGCGGTGAACCGCCGGTGGTCGAACCGCTGCACTTCGTCAAACCGCTGCCGATGGTGATCGGCCTGTCCGGCGTGGAAAGCCTGACCGCACGCACCGTGCGGCGCGTGCGCGAGGCGTGGCAGCGCAACAAGGCGCTGTACGAACGCATCTTCGACGAAATCGATTCGCTGGCGATGCAAGGCATCAAGGCACTGGATGCCTGGGACCTCGTACAGTTCGGCGAGTTGATGAATATTTGCCAGGGCCAGTTGAACGCCTTGCAGGTATCCAGTTGGGAATTGGAAGAAATGATCCAGGTCGCGCGCGCCAACGGCGCGGTGGGCGCCAAGCTCACCGGCGGTGGTGGCGGCGGCGCGATGATCGCGCTGTGCCCGGACGATCCGGGCCGCGTCGCGCGCGCGTTGCAGCAGGCGGGTTATCAGGCGATGGAGACCAGCATTGGCTGAGCAACAAGACAACCGTGTCGTCTCGTTCGACTCCGAGCGATTGATCCTGGTGGATGCGGACGACCGCGAGGTTGGCCACGCCTCCAAGGCCGACGCACACGCGGGCCGCGGCATCCTGCACCGCGCGTTTTCGCTGTTCGTATTCAATCCGGCGGGCGAATTGCTGCTGCAGCAACGCGCGCCCGGCAAGCCGTTGTGGCCCGGTTACTGGGCCAACAGTTGCTGCAGCCACCCGCGCGGCGGCGAAGACATGGACACTGCGACGCAGCGGCGCCTGAGCGAAGAGCTGGGTTTCGCCTGCCCACTCGAGTTCATCTACAAGTTCCAGTACCACGCCGAGTTCGGCGACGCGGGTTCGGAAACCGAACTGTGCTGGGTGTACGTCGGCCGGTCCGATGCGCCCGTGCACGTCAACCCCACCGAAATCGCCGCATGGCGCTACGTCAAACCCGCAGCACTGGATCGCGAGATCGCCGACACGCCCGAGCGCTTCACGCCCTGGCTGAAAATGGAATGGCAGCGCCTGCGTGGCGAGTTCGTGTCACGCTTGCCGGGCGCCACCGCGGCGTCGCCGCGCCAGCGCGAAGCCTGAGTCGAAAGCGGCGCGCCACACCCAAGCTTCCTACGTTTTCCCCGCGATGTTGCGGTTGCTGCGCGACCACAATCGGCGCGCGGCAGATCAGGCGCAACCATCGCCATCGAGCCGAACGCGTCCCCACTCGGCTCGCGCACCTGGCCCGACCAGGCCACGCCCACGAGAGAGACGGCACGCGCCTTCCACAAATCCCGGCATGGCGTCGTATTTACGCCTGTGGCACGCCGGGCGCACGGGGCGTCGCCGCAGCAGGCGCGGTCGCGGGTGCCGCCGGTGGTGCCTCGCGGGGCGCCGGCATGGACTCGGGCGGGTTGGCTGCGGCTGCCGGTTTGACGGGCGTCACCCGCCAGATCGTGTTGGACAGGTCGTCGGCAACGATCAGCGCGCCGCGCGGATCAACGCTCACGCCGACCGGCCGGCCGCGGGTCAACCCATCCTTGCCACGAAAGCCCGTCACGAAATCGATCGGATCGCCGGCGGGATGACCGTCGCGGAACGGCACGAACACTACCTTGTAGCCAACCGGATGGGCGCGGTTCCAGCTACCGTGCTCGCCGACGAACACGCCGTCGGCAAACTTCGCGCCCATCGCGGGCAAGGAGAACGCGACTCCGAGCGCGGCCACGTGCGAGCCCAGGCTGTAGTCGGGGACGATTGCCGACGCGACTTTTTGCGGATCCTGCGGCTGGGCGCGGGCGTCCACGTGTCGTCCCCAGTAGCTGTACGGCCAGCCGTAGAAGCCGCCCGCGCGCACCGAGGTGAGGTAATCGGGCACCAAGCCTGGGCCGATTTCGTCGCGCTCGTTCACCACCGCCCACAGCGCCCCCGTGCCGGGCTGGATCGCGAGCGCGGTGGGATTGCGCAAGCCGGTCGCATAGGCACGATGCATTCCAGTTCGCGGATCGACCTGCCAGATCCGCGCGCGATCAACTTCGGCGGTCATGCCGCGTTCGGTGATGTTGCTGTTCGAGCCGATGCCGACGTACAGGTACCGCCCGTCCGCGCTGGCGGCCAACGCCTTGGTCCAGTGATGGTTGATCGCCGAAGGCAGGTCGGTGACTTTGACCGGCGCGCCGTCCGCATGGGTCTGGCCGACGGTGTAGTGGAACTTCACCAGCGCATCCTGGTCGGCGACGTAGAGCGTGTCGCCCACCAGTGCCAATCCGTACGGCGCATTGAGGTGATCGGCAAAAACGGTCTTCAATTCGTAGGTGCCATCGCCATTCGCATCGCGCAGCAGGGTCAGGCGGTTGCCGCCCTTGACCGGACTCGTACCCTTGGCCTTGATGTAGCTGGCGATCACATCCTTGGGTTTCAGTTTCGGCGCATTGCCGCCACGGCCTTCGGCTACAAGGATGTCGCCGTTGGGCAGCACCAGGGTCTGGCGCGGAATGCGAAGATCGGTCGCAATCGCCTTGACCGCGTAACCCTGCGGCACCGTCGGCAACCGATCCCCCCAGGCCGCCGGCCTGGCGATCGTCATGTTGGGCAACAGGCCGCGCTGCGGGGTCGGGAGTTGTGGATTGGCGCCGTACTGCTCGGGCGGCGCATTGCCGCCGCTGCAACCGGCAAGCAGGATCGCAGCGGCGGTGACGGCCAGCAGATTCATGCGTTTCATCGCGCACTTCCCGCACGCAGCCCGGCCCAGGCAAATGCCAGTGACAGGCACGCCAGTGCCACGACGATGGCCGACAGCACCAGGCTGGCTGGCATGGTCGCCCACGCGTCCTTGGCGTGCACCAGCGCATCGATGAAGCCGACTATCCAGGTCGCCAGCAGCAACACGGAATAGGCCCAGGCCGGCCACGTGCGCCAGCGGGCACGGAACAACTCGACGATCGACCACAGGAATGCCAGTGCGGTGATGACGAGGCCGCCGGCCAGCAGCCACGACGAGAAATTGTTCCACTGGATCTGGTAGCTGCGGAAGTAGGCGATGTCGCTCAGCAGCGCGCCGATGAACAGTGACGTGGCCCCGGCCACGAGCACGGCGTTGACGGGGAACAATGCAACCCGCGTCCGTTCGGCAATGGCAGCCATGGCGACGGCCTCCTGACGATCCGTGGAATCACGTGCCAGCATACACTAGCCGCACGCAGCAACGGTGGGCGGCGCATCCGCCCTGAAACCCAACGAATCCGCCGTGCGCAGCGCCTAAACGCCGCGTTGACACGCGCCGGTCCACCATCGTCGGCGGCCCACCGGTGTGCGTCGCGCACCGGTAATATTCGACGCACACGCGCGAAGCGGAGGCAGCGATGTCCATTCCCATTCGTCAGCAACTCAAGGTTGCCAGCTACATCATCGGGCGCAAACTGCGCGGCGTTCAGCGCTATCCGCTGACGCTGATGCTGGAACCCCTGTTCCAGTGCAATCTGGCCTGCCCCGGCTGCGGCAAGATCGACTACGACTCGCACATCCTGAAGCAACGCCTCACGGTCGAGGAATGCATGCAGGCGGTGGACGAGTGCGGTGCGCCGATGGTGTCGCTGGCTGGCGGCGAGCCTCTCATCCACAAGGACATCAAGGCCATCGTCGATGGCTTCATCGCGCGCGGCAAGTACGTGTACCTGTGCACCAACGCGATCCTGATGCAGCAGAAGCTCGACCTGTTCACGCCGTCCGACCAGTTGACATTTTCGGTACACCTGGACGGCATGCGCGAACGCCACGATGAAAGCGTCGGCCGCGAGGGCGTGTTCGACATCGCCACCGCCGCCATTCGCGAGGCCAAGCGCCGCGGGTTCCGGGTCAACATCAACACCACGCTGTTCCAGACGGCCAAACCGGATGAGGTCGCCGAGTTCTTCAGCTGGGCCACGAACGATCTGAAGGTCGATGGCATCACCTTCTCGCCCGGCTTTGCCTACGAGCATGCACCGCGCCAGGACGTCTTCATGGGCCGGCGGCAGTCGAAGGAACTGATGCGCAAGATCTTCACCAACAGGCAGCAGCATCGCCGCAAGTGGGCGCTCTCGCAGTCGAGCCTGTTCATCGACTTCGTGTGCGGCAACCAGGGTTATCAGTGCACCGCGTGGAGCATGCCCTGCCGCAACGTGTTCGGCTGGCAGAAACCGTGCTACCTGCTGGTGGATGAAGGCTATGAGCCGACCTGGCAGGCGCTGCTGGACAACACCGACTGGGACCACTACGGCGTCGGCCGCAACCCCAAGTGCGCCAACTGCATGGCGCACTGTGGTTTCGAGGGCACCGCGGCCGCCGATTCGATCGCGCGTCCGTGGAAGGCATTGTGGGCAAGCCTGCGCGGCCCCAAGCTCACCGGCCCGTTCGCCGCCGATCCGCCGCTGATGTATGACGCGACGCCACCACCGCCGATGCATCCGCACAGCGACGTCCCGATCGCGCACTTCGGCGGCATCCAGCACTGACGCAAACGCCATGCCGCTGCTGATCCTTGCCGCTGTCGCGCTTGCCGGCTGGATCGCTGTAATGCTGGCGCCGTGGCGCGCGTGGGCGTGCCGCGAACAGCTGGAAGCCGACGCGCCCGCGGTGCCGCCGCGCAATGACTTCACGGTGTTGATCCCGGCACGCAACGAGGCCGCGGTGATCGGCCCGACCTTGCGCGCGCTGGCACGGGCCGCGCCGGACGCGGCGGTGCTCGTGGTCGACGATGAATCCAGCGACGACACTGCGGCCATCGCGCGCACCAGCGGCCTGGGCCACCTGCGCGTCATTCGCGGCACGCCACCCCCTGGCGGGTGGACCGGCAAGTTGTGGGCGCTGCAACAAGGTCTTGCGCACGTCACCACCCCGCGCGTGTTGCTGCTCGATGCCGACATCCGTCTGGCGCCCGGAATCCTGGCGCCGCTACAACGCCGGGTCGATGCAGGTTGCGCGCTGGCGTCGCTGTGCGCCGAGCCATGCTGGCGCGGCCTCGCGGCGCGCTGGCTGCTGCCGGCGTTCGTGTATTTCTTCAAGCTGCTGTACCCGTTTGCGCTGGCCAACCGCGCCGGATCGCGCGTCGCCGCAGCGGCCGGCGGCGTGGTCCTGCTCGAGCGTGAGGCGCTGCTGGCGGTTGGCGGCTTCGCCGCATGGCGCGGCGCCGTGATCGACGACTGCACCCTCGCCGCGCACCTCAAGCACGCCGGCTACCGCTGCTGGATCGGGTTGACCCGCGACGCCACCAGTGAGCGCCGCGCGGGGTTCCGCGACATCGCGCACATGCTGGCGCGCACCGCGTTCGTGCAGCTGCACGAATCGCTGGCGCGGGTACTCGCCGCCTCGGTCCTGCTGGTCCTGGCGTTCTGGGTCCCGGTGCTGGCGCTTGCCTGCGGCCGCAACGAGGCCACCACCGCCATCGGGCTGCTGGCCGTGCTGGCGTTGCTCGCGTGTTATCTGCCCACGCTGATGTACTACCGCCGCAACCCGTTGGCTGCGCTGCTGCTGCCGCTCGCCGCCGGCTTTTTCCTGGCCGCGACCTGGTATTCCGCGGGACGCGGCCTCGCCGGCACGCGCTCGGTGTGGAAGGGCCGGCGCTATCTGCGCGGACGGGCATGAATGCAACGCCACGCCGCCCCTGCGCCGAACCCAACGCGCCGGGCCTTCCCGTGGCTGCCGGACGCCGGGCTGGATCCGCATCCGCTCGGCAGCTGGCTGCTCGAGCTGGGCTTCGACCTGTGGATCGACGCGTTCTACCGGCGTAGCGTCATCCTGCCCGAGGCGTTCCATACCGCGCCCGGAACCATGATTGCATCCAACCACCAGCGCGACGTGGATGGACCGATGCTGGGCACCGTGCTGGTGCGGCGGCGCGGGTTGCGCTTTGAATGGCCGTTGCCGTTCTTCGCCACGCGCGAGGACCTGTTCCGCCCCGGCATCCTGTCACGCCTGACCGTGCACTGGCCCAAACCGCTGCCGGCCTTGCTTGGGCGCATCTCGCTGACCTGGTTTTTCCCGCTGGGCCGCGCCGAGCCGATGCGCCGGATGCGGGAATTCACACTGGGCGAAGCGCTGCAGGCACTGTGCAACGCAGGCTTGGGCCAGACCGATTGTGCTGAACTACTCAATGCGCGCGGCCTGCGCGAGCTTGCGGTGCGCCACGCCGCGCTGGCCGATGGCCTGGCGCGCGCACCCCCTGCAACGCTGGACGGGTGGTGGGGTTTGCGTCGCTTGCAGCCGGGGGCGCGGCGCGCCATCGCCACGAGGTTGCGGACCACCGTTACCACGCAACTGGACCACTTCGCGCAACGACTGGACCAGGGACGCTGTGTGTACTTCGCGCCCGAAGGCACCATTTCCATGGACGGCCATTTCTGCCGCGTCCGCGCCGGTTTCTTCCGGCTCGTGCACATGGCCGCGGCACCACCCTGGATCCAGCCGATGGCGCTTGCCTACGACACGCTGGCGCCGGGCCGTTCGCGGGTCGTGATCCGCATCGGCGAACGCTTTCGCGCCGATACCACGCTGGATCGGCGTGCATTCGATGCCGGCCTGCGCCACGCGATCCTCGGATTGGCGCCGGTCACGCCCAGCCATCTGCTGGCGCACTGGTTGCTGCACGGACCCACGGCGTTCACACGCGCTGAACTGGTGGACTGGTGCGTGCACGCGCATGCGGCGCTGCACAGCGTGCATCCTTGCCTGGACCCGCTGTTCGCGCACGCCGGCGTCGCCCGCATCGTCAACACCCGCTTGCGCTGGCTGGAGCGCCGCGAACTCCTGATCCGCGAGGGCGATCGCTTCCGCAACGCCTGCTCGCGCGATGCGCCGCCCGGCTGGCACACGCCCGCCAACGTTGTGCGTTACCTCGACAACAATCTTGAGGACCTCGTACCCGACGTCGCGCGGGTATTGCCATGCTGAAAGCCGTGGCGCACGCCTTGCTGAAGCCGACGCTGATCCTGCCGATCCTGCTGGCGGTGGCGCTGCTGGCGTTCGCTTTCAGCCTCGGCGACGTGCACCTGGTGCTCACGCGCGTCGTCAGGTTGCCCGCTCGCGTGCTGTGGCTGTCGCTGGCGGCGGCGGCGGGTTATCTCGTGTGCAAGGCCGCGCAGCTGAAGCTGATGCTCAACCAGATCGACGTGCGGATTCCACCGCGGCCGTTCTGGCTGGCGTTCGCGGTCGGCGAGTTGACGGTGACGCTGCCGCTGGGATTGTTTTCGCAAAACTGGGTGCTGTCGGCGTCGCGGCGCGTGCACATTGGCCGCAGCGCATCCGCGACCGTGATGATGCTGCTGGCCGAAATTGCAGCGGTGTACCTGTTTCTGGCGGTGGTCGGCATCCCCGGTTGGCCGGACCTGCGCTGGATCGCCGTGGCCATGCTGGCGCTGTTCGCGCTGCTGCTGGCGGGCGGGGTGGTGTTCGGCGAACGCGCGCACCCACACCTCGCCAGGCTGTCGCGCGCGTGGATGCGCCGTGGCGCCCACACGGGGCTGGAAATGCTGCGGGGCCTGCGCAAGTTGTCCACGCCCTTGATGCTGGCCATCAGCATCGTGTTGGCGGCGGTGTACCTGGGTGCGTTGACGCTGGCCTTCTGGCTGGTCGGGCGCGGCATGGATGCGCACCAGTTGGGTTACCTCACCGCCGCGACGATTTACCTGTTCTCGCTGGCGATGATTCTGGTTGGCGCGGGCCTGTTCAGCCAGATCGGCACGGTAGAGCTGCTGGGCATGCTGGCGGCGCACGCATGGGGCATCGACTACACCAACGGACTGGCCTTGATGCTCGGCTTCCGCATCGTGTGGACGGCCGCCATCTGGCTGTTGTGCCTGCCGATCGTGGGGCTGATGTGGCGCGAGATGCCAAAGTCCCGGCAACCCGCCTCATCCGATGACGGACAGAAAATTCCCGATTGACGCCGAGACGTCCATCCGGGGAATGCCGGCGGTCGCGCGCGCACGCTCGAGGTCACGCGGGATGTCCAGATGTTTTTGTTCGACCGCCCACACGTGTCCGCGCTCGTGGTGGAAGTACGCAAGATATTCCTGCTCACTCTGCCCCGGCGTCGCCACGAACAACGCCTTGCGACCCAGCCCTGCCAGTTCCATAAGCGTGGTGTAGCCCGAGCGCGTCATCACCAGCTTGGCGCGGTTGAGCATCTCGGCCTGACGCTTTCGGTCGAGGTAGCCATATACCGTGACACTTCCGATGTCTCGCCGTGCCTCGACGTCCTGCGGTCGCCCCAGCGTTACCACGATCCGCCCGGACAGGTACGGCAAGGCCGCCAGCACCAGGCGTTCCAGCAGACCACGCTGCGGCTCGATACCCGACACCGAAAAGAACACATCGATGTCCTGCACCACGTCCATGCGCGGCACGCTGGACAGCGGTCCGATGTAAACCAGCCTGCCCTCGCCCCAATCGAAAACCGGGTCGTGGCCCAGCCAGCCCGACAGGCCGCCGTTGTCCGCAACGTCCGGGACCAGGATCTTGCTGAAACCGCGCAGCAGATCGCGCTGCCCACGTTCCACGAAGCGTTCGGTAAACCCACTGAAAAACGGCACGCGCTGGTGGATCGAATGGAAGATGCAATAGCTCGGCACCGCGGCCGACCACAGTCCCAGCCGGCTGTCGGACACCACGCAGTCGAAGTGTCGCTCGGCCACCAGCTTTTCGGCGAGGTGGTGCTCGCGCCGGTAACCCGCCAGCACCCACGGCATCGCCGCGGTCATGCGCAAGTAGAAGATCGCGGGATAGCGGCTGAAGGGCGCCGGCGTGTCGCGGAACGGGAAAAATTCGCAGGCGTCGCCAAGCTCGGATTGCAGCAGGCACATGCCCGGCCCCGGCGCCACCACGATGGTCACGGAATCACCGCGCGCCAGCAACGCGCGGATCAGGCCCACGCTACGCGTCGCATGCCCGAGGCCCCAGTGATAGATGCCGTACAGGATTCGTCGCCCCATTCCACTGCCCTTCTGTGGCGGCACGCCCGCGAGAGCCCGATCGTCGCAGCGCGGCTGTCAATGCCACGCGAAACCGTCAACCGTGCGAAAATCCCGGTGCTGGCCCCGTAGCTCAGCTGGTGGTTGCGCGAGCGCTTGCGAGCGTCCAGTGGACGCTCGCGCGAACGCAACCGGGGAGGCATGGATGCCGACCGGACCGCACCACCATGGACGGTTCATGCGAAAATCCCGATGCTGGCCCCGTAGCTCAGCTGGATAGAGCGTCCCCCTCCTAAGGGGAAGGTCGCCCGTTCGAATCGGGCCGGGGTCGCCAATCGCCCAGGCATTGCGCACGCCGCGCGGCAACCATGACGACGCGGATTCTGTCCGTCATCCCGGATTACCGCGCCGCCGCGTCCATTGGACTGCGCGCACACGCTTTGATGCGCCCGCCTGACTATCGGCGACGGGGTGCCATCGCTGCTAAACTGCGCAGTTACTTTCACGTTGCTTGCAACGCACGAATCATGGAGCCCGCATGTCCCACGCCATCCTTTCCGCACTCGGTCTGGCCGACACCAATTCCGGCACCTTTCTCGGCAACGATGAGTGGTCCAAAACCACCGCCGCAGGCGCGCTGGAGCCGTTGAACCCCGCCACCAACGAACCGTTGGCGAAGGTGTACGCCGCCAGCGATGCCGATTACGAAACCGTCATCGGCAACGCCGAGAAGACGTTCGCGGAGTGGCGGGCCGTTCCGGCGCCCAAGCGCGGTGAGGCGATCCGCCTGTGCGCGCGCGCGCTGCGCGAGCACAAGGATGCGCTGGGCTCGCTGGTCGCGCTGGAAATGGGCAAGATCAAGCCCGAAGGCGATGGCGAAGTGCAGGAGATGATCGACATCGCCGACCTTGCGGTCGGGCAGTCGCGCATGCTGTACGGCCTGTCGATGCACTCCGAACGCCCCGGCCATCGCATGTACGAGCAGTGGCACCCGCTGGGCATCGTCGGCATCATCAGCGCGTTCAATTTCCCGGTGGCGGTGTGGAGCTGGAATGCCTTCATCGCCGCCGTGTGCGGCAACGTGTGCATCTGGAAACCGTCACCCAAGGTACCGTTGTCCGCGATTGCCGCCGTGCGCATCTGCAACGCGGCCCTGAAGTCTGGCGGTTTCCCGGAAATCTTCTATCTGTTCAACGACGCCGGTACCGAGCTGGCGAAGAAGTTCGTGGACGACAAGCGCGTCGCGCTGATCAGCTTCACCGGCTCCACCAAAGTCGGGCGCGCCATCGGCGAGCGCGTGGCCGCGCGCATGGGCCGTTCGCTGCTGGAGCTGGGTGGTAACAACGCAATCATCCTGGACCGCTCGGCCGACCTGTCGCTGGCGATCCCGGCCATCGTGTTCGGCGCGGTCGGCACCGCGGGCCAGCGCTGCACCACCACGCGCCGGCTGTTCGTGCACGAATCGATCATCGACGACGTGCTGGGCAAGCTGCGCCACGCCTACCAGCAGGTCGAAAAGAAGATCGGCGACCCCACCCTCGCAGACACCTTGATGGGTCCGCTCAACAGCAAGGCCGCAGTCGACCAGTTCGCCACCGCCGTCAAGACGGCCAAAAGCAGCGGCGCACGCGTCGTCAGCGGCGGCTCGGTGCTGAACGGCAAGGGCAACTTCGTCGAACCCACCATCATCACCGGCGTGCAGAACGCCGACGAGATCGTGCAGACCGAAACCTTCGCGCCCATCCTGTACGTGATGGCGTTCAAGACGCTGGAAGACGCCATCCACATGCAGAACGACGTGCCGCAGGGCCTGTCATCGGCGATCTTTACGCAAAGCCTCAAGTCGGCCGAGCAGTACTTATCATCCATGGGCTCCGACTGCGGCATCTCCAACGTCAACATCGGCACCTCCGGCGCCGAGATCGGTGGCGCGTTCGGAGGCGAGAAGGAAACCGGCGGCGGTCGCGAGTCGGGCTCGGACGCATGGAAGGCCTACATGCGTCGCCAGACCAACACCATCAACTGGTCGGACGCGCTGCCGTTGGCGCAAGGCATCAAGTTCGATCTCTGACGGGATCCGGGGACAGCACGAGTCCCTGGATCCACAGCCCCCTCTCCCCAAAGCGGCTTCATCGCCTTTGGGGGAGGGAGTTCGAGCACGCGGGATCAACGTCATGCCTGACCCAACCCCCTTTGACTTCAGCGGTTACCGCATCGCCGTCGCCGGCGGCAGCAAGGGCATCGGCCGCGCGATCGCCCTGGCATTCCTTGATGCGGGCGCGGGCGTCGCGGTGTGCGCGCGCGGACAGGCTGGCCTGGACGCACTGCGGCACGACGCGGACGCGCATGCGGACAGACTGCACACGCAGCGTTGCGACCTTGCGCAACCCGATCAGATCGAAGCCTGGATCGCCGGCACGGCCGCCGCGCTCGGTGGCCTGGACGTGCTGGTCAACAACGCCACCGGCTACGGCTTTCGCGAGGACGACGAATCCTGGCTGGCTGATTTCAACGTAGACCTGATGGCCGCGGTACGTGCCTCGCGCTTCGCGGTGCCGCACCTCAAGCGGTCCGAACACGCGTGCATCCTCAACACCAGTTCGATCGGCTCCTTCCGGCCGCGCACGATGGGGTCGTCCTACGCCGCGATGAAAGCCGCGTTGAACCACTACACGCGCACCCAGGCGCTGGCGCTGGCCGGCGACCGCATCCGCGTGAACGCCATCGCGCCCGGTTCCATCGAGTTTCCCGACGGCGTGTGGGATCGCTGCAAACATGAAAAACCCGAACAGTACGCCAAGGTGCTGGCCATGATTCCCTTCGGGCGCTTCGGTACGCCGGCGGAAGTCGCCAACCTGGCGTTGTTCATCGCCTCGCCGCTTGCGGGCTGGATCACCGGCCAGATCGTGGCGGTGGATGGCGGACAATCACTGCGCTTCTGAAATCCGCTGCGACGGCCGCCGTGGCGTGAGAACATAGGCCGGCCGAAGCCGGAGTGGCGCCACCATGAACACCGTCTACCCTCGCACCAGTTCCATGGCGGTCGCCAGCCTGATCTTCGGCATCCTCGCCTACGTCTTCCTGCCCTTCGTCGGCGCGCTGGTCGCCGTGATCTGCGGCCATTCGGCGCGCTCGGAAATCCGCCGCGCGCCGCCGGGCAGCATCGAAGGCGATGGCTTGGCCGTGGCCGGCCTGGTATTGGGCTGGATCCAGCTGGCGTTCGCGATCATTGCGATCGCGTTCGTGGTCCTGCTGGTGTTCGGTGCACTCGCGTTCAATGGTTTCCGCTGAGCGGATGTATTCGACGCTGCGACCCCTGCTGTTCGCGCTGGACGCGGAAGCCGCGCACGGCCTGACGCTGTACGCATTGGGCGTCGCCCAGCGCAGCAACCTGATGCGCCTGGTCGCGCAACCGCCACCCGCCGGCCTGCCGGTGCGTGCATTCGGCATCGACTTTCCCAACCCCGTCGGGCTTGCGGCGGGACTGGACAAGGACGGTGCGCACATCGATGCGCTGGGTGCGCTGGGTTTCGGCTTCATTGAAATCGGCACGATCACGCTGCGCCCGCAGCCGGGCAATCCCAGGCCCCGGCTGTTTCGGCTGCCGGACCACGAGGCCATCATCAACCGCATGGGTTTCAACAACCATGGCGTGGACGCGCTGGTGCGCAACGTCGAGCAATCGCACTGGCGCGGCGTGCTGGGCATCAACATCGGCAAGAACAAGGACACGCCCAACGAGCGCGCCGCCGACGACTACCTTGCATGCCTGGAACGCGTGTATCCGCTGGCGGGCTACATCACGGTCAACGTTTCGTCGCCGAACACGCCGGGCCTGCGCGACCTGCAGCAAGGCGAATCGCTGCGGCGCCTGATCGGGCAGTTGGCGGACGCGCGCGAAAGACTGTCGGGCCAGCACGCCGCACGCAAGCCGATGCTGCTGAAAATCGCGCCCGACCTTGACGCCGCGCAGATGGACGCGATCGCGGCAGCGCTGGCGGGTTCCGGCGTCGATGGCCTGATCTGCACCAATACCACGATCGATCGCGAGGCCGTCGCCGGCGCGGCCAACGCCGGCGAACCCGGCGGCCTGTCCGGCAAACCCCTGTTCGAAAAATCCACCGCGGTGCTGCGCGGCATGGCACAGCGGCTGGGCGGCGCGATTCCACTGGTCGGCGTGGGCGGGGTGCTGGCGGGCAGCGATGCGGCCGACAAGCTGGCGGCCGGTGCGACACTGGTGCAGATCTATTCCGGCCTGATCTACCGCGGCCCTTGGCTGCTGACAGAATGCGTCGAGGAAATCAGGCGACAGCGGGGCGCGGCGCATGACGAATGACCAACCTGGCGCCGCCGGTTACCTGCTCACCGAAAACGCATCGCTGCTCCACCGCAACACCTTACGGGTCGCGGCGCACGCGGCGCTGCTGGCCGATGTTTACGATGTCGCGACGATTCCCGAACTGTTGGCGCTTCCCGCGCTGCGCGGACGCCCGACATTGCTGCTGGGCGAAGGTTCGAACGTGCTGTTCGCGGGCGACTTCGACGGGGCGGTGGTGACGCTTGCGACCCGCGGCGTGGAAGACCTCGAGGACGATGGCACCGTCACGCGGATACGCGTCGCGGCCGGTGAACGCTGGGACGACTGCGTGCGCTGGACGCTCGCGCAGGGCCACCCGGGGTTAGAAAACCTGATCCTGATTCCCGGCACCGTGGGTGCCGCGCCCATGCAAAACATCGGCGCGTACGGCGTGGAGGCCGGCGAGTTCATCGAGTCGGTGGACGCGTTCGACCTGCGCGACCGGCGTTTCACCAGCTTCAGCCATGCCGCATGCGAATTCGGCTACCGCGACTCCCTGTTCAAGCACCACCCCGACCGCTGGCTGATCACGGCCGTCACGCTGCGGCTACCACACGTGTGGACGCCGCGCGTCGAATACACGGGGGTGCGCGACGAACTTCAGCGCATGGGCATCGACCGGCCCGCGCCCTTCCACGTCGCCGACGCCGTGGTGAATCTGCGCACCCGCAAATTGCCCGACCCCAACGTCATCGGCAATGCCGGCAGCTTCTTCAAGAATCCGCTGGTACCCGCCGCGCAAGCCGACGCACTGCGTGCCGAGCACCCGTTGTTGCCCTGCTGGCCGGCCGCCGGCAGCACCTCGAAACTGTCTGCGGCATGGCTGATCGATGCGTGTGGATTCAAAGGCTTGCGCGAAGGCGATGCGGGCATTTCGAACCGGCACGCCCTGGTGCTGGTCAACCACGGCCACGCCACCGGCCCGCAACTATGGGCTTTTGCCCAACGGATCCGCGCGGGCGTGCGCCAGCGCTTCGGCATCGAGCTGGAGCCCGAGCCGCGGGTCATCGGCGCGGCCTGACCGCGGCGGGCGTCGCGCCGGCGTCAGCGGCGCGAATTGCCCAGCAAGCGCAGCAATTCCAGGTACAGCCACACCAGCGTCACCATCAATGCGAACGCGCAGTACCACTCCATGTACCGGGGTGCGCCCTGCGCCACGCCGCGTTCGATCAAGTCGAAATCCAGCACCAGGTTCAACGCTGCAATGCACACCACGAAGACGCTGATCAAGATGCTGAGGGTGCCACCACCGAACAAGATCGAAGTGTTGACGCTGGTGAACGCGGACAGCCCCCACGACACCAGGTACAACAAAAGGATCCCGCCGGTCGCGGCAAATACACCCATCCGGAACTTCTGGGTAACCTTGATGATGCCGCTGCGATACAGCACCAGCATCACCACCAGCACGCCGACCGAAGCCATGATCGCCTGCAGCACGATGCCGTGGTATTGCACCTCGAACATCGCCGAAATGCCGCCCAGGAAGGTGCCTTCCGCCAACGCGTACAGGGGTGCGGTCACGGGCGACCAGGTGGGCTTGAATGCGCTCGCCAACGCGAGGATGAAGCCGACGATCATGCCGCCCCACAGGAACGGCTGCACCGCGGCCATGCCCGCAGCCGGGTTCAGGGTGCCGCCGGCCAGCATGAAACGATGCCACGTCCACGCACCGGTGATCAGCATCAGCACCAGCAGCAGGCCGGTACGTGCGATGGTGCCATTGACGGTCATCGGCTCGCCGGACGTGGCGGCGAGATTCTGGAAGGTCTTGTCGCGCAGCACGGGGTTGTTGGTACGCAGGGCCATGGGTGTTCTCTCTGGATCCGTGGAATGCGGGGTGATTTCCCGGCAACTTTAGCGGGTACGCGGCGTTGCCGCCACGCTGTCGCCCGCGGCAATTCAGACCGTGCGCGCCACGCTGGAGTTCCGGCTTTGCAACGCCGGCAAATAAGGCGCGACCCGCCGCCCGCCGTCCGGCAAGTTCAGCCGTGGGCGGGCGCCGCGGCCACCGATTGCTGCTGGTCGGGTGGGCGCACGTCGGGCAGGAATACCGCAAGCAGCCCGAGCAGCGGCAGGAACGCGCAGACCTGGTAGACGAACACGATGCCGAAGTGGTCGGCGATCAGGCCCAGCACCGCAGCACCCAGGCCACCCAGGCCGAAGCTGAAACCGTAGAACAGCCCCGACACCATGCCGATGCGATGGGTGAGCATGTCCTGTGCGTACACGATGATGGCCGGGAAAGCCGACGCCAGGATCAGCCCGATCACCACAGACAGGCCCACCGTCCAGCCCAGCCCCACGTACGGCAGCACCAGCGTGAACGGCGCGCAGCCGAGGATCGAAAACCAGATCACCCGGCGGCGGCCGATGCGGTCGCCCAGGGGCCCGCCGATCATGGTGCCGATGGCGACCGCGAACAGGAATACCGCCAGCAGGTTCGCGGACACGTGCACCGACAAGCCAAAGCGGTGGATCAGGAAGAATTCGTAGTAGCTGCTGATGCTGGCGAGATAGAAAAACTTCGAGAACATCAGCGCGAACAGGATGCCAACCGTGCGGCGCACCACGTGCGCCGGGAACAGCGGTCGGTCAGTGGCCACGCGCTTGCGGACGCGTTCGTTGATGTGGCCACGGTACCAGCGGCTTACCTGCAGCAGCACGACGATCGCCAGCAGCGCCGCCAGCCCGAACCACGCGGCCTCGGGGCGACCCTGCTTCAGCACGATCACCGCGGCCAGCAACGGCCCCAGCGCCTGGCCGGTGTTGCCGCCGATCTGGAACAGCGATTGGGCGAGGCCATAGCGCCCCCCGGATGCCATGCGCGCCACGCGCGAGGATTCCGGGTGGAACACCGACGAGCCGCAGCCGATCAGCGCGACCGACAGCAACAGGATCGGATACGACGGCGCCACCGATAGCAGTAGCAGGCCGCACAGGGTGAAGCACATGCCGATGGGCAGCGAGAACGGCAACGGCTTCTTGTCGGTGACGATCCCGACCACCGGCTGCAGCAGCGAGGCCGTCAACTGGAAGGTCAGCGTGATCAGGCCGATCTGGACGAAGCTGAGGGCAAACTCGTGCTTCAGCAGCGGATAGATCGTCACGATCACCGACTGCATCATGTCGTTCAACATGTGCACGAAGCTGACCGCGCCGATCACGCTGTAGCGCGTGGGCAGATGGGTGTGGGCTTCGGGTCGGCTCGTGGTTTCGACGGTCGGCGCGGTGCCATCGGCATCCGGCGTGCTTGCGTTCACATTCATTCCGTCTGCGGTCATCAAGTCACATCGGACGACACGCGTGAATACGCACGACCCGACGGCACATTATCGCAGCCCGCGACCGCGCCGTCTGCATGACCTGTTGCCTACGCGTGCCGCCCGGGTCAGCCCCGCGGCACCGACGCGCGAGAGCCACAGCATCCGGTCATCCGGCTACACCCGGGTGGAAGGCTGCGAGGCGTCCGCCGGCTGCAACCACGCCGGCAATGCGGCTGCGCCGTCCATGTCCGCGAATGCCTGCGCAAAACCGGGGCGCTGCACGCTGATCGCCAGCGACGGAGCTTCAGCCGGCGGCGACGGCACCCGCCCGGCGGCAGAGGCACCCGCGCCCGACGCCTGCATCGGGATCGCCGATGTCGCTGGTGGCGGGCTCGACGTAGCCCCGGCGGGACACTCGCGCCTGGCGCACCCCCCGGTTGTTCGAACACGCGACGGTCGCCGCGCACAGCGCCACAACGCCGGCCAGTTTCATCAGTGCGTGCGCGTCACGCCCCGCGTCCCGACAACTTGTCGGCGGCAGCCACCACGTCGGCATCGCCTGGCAACACCAGCAGCGCGGCGCCCGCAAGCGGCGTGTACGTATCCGCCCCGACCACGCGCGCGACGGGCGTGGCGCCCAGGCCGCCTTCGACGATCGCGGTAATGATGCCCTCGCCCACGCCCGCGCTCTTGCGGCCTTCGTCCAGCACGATGATGCGCTTGGCGGTCTTCGCCTCGGCGACGATGAAGGGGTCGTTGAGCGGCACGAGCCAGCGCAAGTCCACCACGCGCACCTTCCACTTGTGGCGTTGCTCGATTTCACGCGCGGCGCGCAAGGCCATCGGCACGCCATTGCCGAAGGTGAAGATCACCAGGTCCCGGGCCTTCGGGTTGTACACGCGGCCCTCGCCCAGCGGCATCGCTGCGCCCGGCGCGGGGTACGCGAACTGCCACTGGCCATCGCCGTGCGCGTACAGGTCTTTCGTCATGTACAGCGCGATGGGTTCCAGGAACGCGCACACGCGGCCATCGACCCTGGCCAGCGCGGCCAGCGTACGCAGCATCGTCGCGGCATCGTCGCCGCGCGACGGGCACCCGACCACGAGGCCCGGGACGTCGCGCAACGCGGCGATCGAGTTGTCGTTGTGGAAGTGTCCGCCAAAGCCTTTCTGGTAGCCCAGCGCCGCGATGCGTACCAGCAACGGATTGCGGTACTGGTCGTTAGAGAAGAACTGCAGCGACGCCGCCTCGCCGCGGATCTGGTCGCAGGCGTTGTGGAAGTACGCGAGGTACTGGATTTCCGGAATCGGCAACATCCCCATGTTGGCGTAGCCCTGGGCCAGACCCAGGATCGTCGTCTCGTCCAGCAGCGTGTTGAACACGCGCGCGCCCTTGAACGCCTTGTACAGGCCTTTCGTAACGGTATACACGCCGCCCTTTTGCGCCACGTCCTCGCCGAACACCAGTGACTCGGGGTACTTGGCCAGGAAGTCATGCAGCGCCGCATTGATCTGCAACGCGAGGTGCCGTGGCGGCAGGCTTTCAGGCAACTTGTCCGCACCGCCGAATGCCGCGGCGCGGCGGTCGGCGTAATCGGCGCGTTCGGCCTCGGCACGCACCGCCTTCGGGGTGTAGGGCGCCAACGGTCGCATCACCTCCGGCAGCGACGCGAGTTTCGGCCGGTGGTCCGCGACTTCGGCCGCATCGAAACAGCGCTTGCGGGTGGCTTCGTAAAGCTCGAGCAATGCAGCCCGGGTGTACAGGCCCGATTCCAGCGCGATCGACGCCGAACGCAGCAGCGGATCGGTTGCCTCCAGTGCCATCAGTTCCTCGAAGCTGCGCCACTCGATTTCGAAGTCGGTGCCGGCGTGGCCGGTCAGGCGCGTGGTCTTGAGGTGCAGGAAGGTCGGGCGGCGCGTCGTGCGGCAATGTTCGACCGCGCGCTGCACCCCGGCATAACCTTCGGCAAGATCGAGTCCGTCGGCAAAGAAGTAGTCCAGATCCTTGCGGCCGGCGAAATTGCGGGCGATCCAGCCCGACGGCGTCTTCACCGAAATGCCGATGCCGTTGTCCTCGCACACGAACAGCACCGGCGCCGGCAGGCGCTGGTAAGCCGTCCAGCCGGCCGCGTTGAACGCGGTCTGCGCGGTCGCGTGGTTGCTGGATGCATCGCCGAACGAACAGATCACGATGGAGTCGTCCGGCACCGGCAACGCGTGGTGGATGCGCTGCGCCTGTTCGATCGCGATCGCGGTACCCAGGGCCTTCGGCAAGTGCGAAGCGATCGTCGAAGTCTGCGGCAACACCCAGAGCGGCTTGCTGCCCCACACCTTGTGGCGACCGCCGGAAGCCGGGTCTTCGCTGCTGGCCGCGAACGACAGCGCGGAATCCATCACCGGATCCATACCCGGCAACTTGCGGAAGCGCTCGGCCATGAACGCGCCCGAGCGGTAGTGCAGGAACGCCGGGTCGGTATGCCGCGTCAGCCGCGCCACCATCGCGTTGCCTTCGTGGCCCGACGAGCCGATCGTGTAGAACACCTTGTTCTGGACGCGCAGCACGCGCGCCATCAAATCCAGGTGCCGCGAGATCAACTGCGATTCCAGCAACTCGCGAAAATCCCGCGCCGTGCACGCACTGCCCGGCAGCACCGGCGCCTCGTCGCGCGGCCGCGCGTGGGCATCGCCGTGCCACGCCCGCACGAATTCAGCGAAGTTCGTATCGACGATTTCGGCGCGGTTGAAACCCTTCTGGCGAGCGGGAATGGGAGTCTTGACGGCATTCATGTGGGTGTCTTCAAACGTTGCGGTTGTTGCGGCGCGCCAACCATTCCGCGCGCGTCTGGCCCCAGACGTCCACGAGGTCGGCCTCGTACGGCGCAGGCAGATGTGCGCTGCGCAGCCGATGCGAACCCAGGCGCCCGGCCAGTGCGCACGAGCGCCGGTTGGCTGGATCGATGCAATGGATTACCTGGCGCCAGCCGAGCGTGGCGAAGGCCCAGTCGATCGCGGCGGTCGCCGCCTCGAACGCGTAGCCATGACCCCAGGCACTGCGTCGCAGTGACCAGCCGACCTCGGTGCCGGGCCAACCTTCCGGCTGCCACGGGCCGGCCTGCCCCAGCCATTCGCCGGTGCGCTTGTCGGTCACCGCGAACATGCCGAACCCCTGCAACATCCATGCACCCGGCATCTGCAGGAAACGCCGCCAGGCGGCTCCCCGTGGCGAGCTGCCGCCGATGTAGCGGGCGGTTTCCTCGTCGCCCAGCATTTCCGCGTAACCCTCGAAGTCCGCCGCGCGCGGCAGGCGCAGGAGCAACCGGCTCGTTTCTAGTACCGGCTCAGGTGATGGCACGGCGCCGGTCATCGCCGCGTCACTTGGCCGAAGCGTGGTAGGTGCAATCCGGCTCGGCGGTCGCGACGTCCGGGATGTTGGGGCTGTAGCAGGTGTATCGCACGCCGCGCTTGCCCTGCTTGTCGGTCACGACCCTGGGTACCAACTGCACGATGCCGCCAGTCACGCCCACCGCCGGCGACAAGTACACGTTGATCACGCCACCCGCGCTTACCAGGATGGAACTGATTTCCTCGCCGCTGAGCTGCCCCGGCGCCGCCAGGTGCGCTTCGGCATTGGTGGCCGGCGGCGTGGGGTTCGACAGCATGGCATTGGCCACACCCATCTTCGCCAGCGCCAGCTTCAACGAAGTCAGGGCGATGTGCAGGGCGTTCACGTTGACCGCGGCGAACGCACCACCGGAAGCCAGCATGACACCCATTGCAATGCCCGCGAGCCATTTGTTGCGACGATTCATATGAAACTCCCGCCCTTCTGCCCCATTCGAAGCGGCTGTCGTGAAAAATCAGGCCATGGATGGCCGTTCCAATGTTGGTGAACTCGACACGCCCATCTCATCCTCGCGCGTTTGCAGATACGGTGATCATGGGCAATCACGCTAAAAAGCATTGATACCCGTCAGTTCCCTACCGACCACCAACTGGTGCACCGTTTGCGTGCCCTCGTAGGTCACCACCGACTCCAGGTTCAGCGCGTGGCGGATGGCGACGTGTTCGGTGGTGATGCCGGCGCCACCCAGGATGTCGCGGCACTCGCGCGCGACATCCAGCGCCATGCGCACGTTGTTCCACTTGGCCAGCGAGATCTGGGTTGGCTGCAGCGTGCCCGCGTCCTTGGCGCGACCGAGCTGCAACGCCAGCAGTTGCGCGGTGGTAAGGCGCCGCGCAATGTCGGCCAGCTTCAACTGGACAGCCTGGTTGGCCGCCAGCTTGCGGTTGAACAACACGCGTTCCTGGGCGTAATCCAGCACTTCGCGCAAGCATGCCTGCGCCGCGCCGATCGGGCCCCAGCTGATGCCGAAACGCGCCGAATCGAGACAACTCAGCGGGCCGCGCAAACCCTTCACGTTCGGCAGCATCGCGGACTCGGGTACGCGCACTTCGTCGAAAAACAGCGCGCTCGTCACCGAGGCGCGCAGGCTCATCTTCTTGTGGATTTCCTGCGCACTGAAACCCTTGGTGGACGTCGGCACCAGGAAGCCGCGGATGCCGTCCTCGGTCTTGGCCCACACCAGCGCAAGCTGCGCGAGGTTGCCGTTGGTGATCCACATCTTGGCGCCGTTGATCACCCAGTCGCCGCCATCTTTCTTCGCGACGGTCTTCATGTTGGCAGGATCCGAACCGCCATGCGGCTCGGTCAAGCCGAAGCAGCCGATCACCTTGCCCTCGGCCATCGGCGGCAGGTACTCGCGTTTCTGTTCCTCGCTGCCGAACGCGAAGATCGGGTACATCACCAGGGACGACTGCACCGACGCGAAGCTGCGCAGGCCGGAATCGCCACGCTCCAGTTCCTGGCAGATCAGGCCGTAGCTGACCTGGTTCATGCCGGCGCCGCCGTATTCGCCGGGAAGCGTGGCACCCAGCAGGCCCAACCCCGCGATTTCCGGAATCAGCTCGGTCGGAAAGCGCGCCTGGTCGAAGCAGTCGCCGATGATCGGCAGCACCTTGCCATCGACAAAGCGCGCCACCGAATCCTGCACCATGCGCTCTTCGTCCGACAGCAGCGCGCGGACGTCGTAAAGGTCGAGCGGGTTCAAGCGGGCGGCCATGCGGGCGTCTCGTGCAATCGGTGAAGCCAGTTATTGTAGCGTTATCGCGGCGCCCGCGCCGTGGCGGGAATCGGCCGCAAGTCGATGAAACCGTATTCCGCTCGTCCGCGCCGTGCATCCGTCACCCAACGTTTTTTTTACACCACGGGGGGCGGCATCGCAACGACGCCTGAATCGAATCCGACGCATTCAGCGCAATGCCAGCGTGCAAGTGCTGAAGTGCGCGTGGTTCCGTTCCACGGCAAAAATCCGATGTCCATCCTGCGCATCTATTTACGCGTGCTCGAACTGCTTGCGCCAGAACGCGCGCTCGCGAGCTTGCTGGCGATCGCCAACTTGGCATTGGCCGGCGTACTGTTCATGGAACCCGAACTGTTCGGCAGGGTGATCGACGCGCTCAGCCATCCGCACGGGCACGCGGGGCTGCTGATCGCGGCGTGGGCCGTGGTCGGCTTCGTTGGCGTCGTCGTCGGCGCGCTGGTGTCGCTGCACGCCGACCGCATGGCGCACCGGCGTCGGCTGGCCGCGGTGCGTGGCTACTTCGAGCACGTGATCGAGCTGCCGTTGTCGTTCCACGCGCGACAGCACACCGGCAAGCTGCTGCGCATCATGCACATCGGGTCGGACAACCTGTCCGCGTTGTGGCTGGGTTTCTTCCGGGAACACCTGACCACGCTGCTCGCGATCCTGGTGATGATTCCGCTGGCGCTGTCCAAGAACTGGAAGCTGGGCCTGCTGATGATCGGGCTGCTGCTGTGTTTCGCGGTCTTTAACACGATCACGATCAGGCGCACCCGCCGCGCGCAGGACCGGGTGCAGGATTACCACCACCGGATTTCCACCCGCGTCGGCGATGTGCTGGGCAACGTCACGGTGGTGCAGAGCTTCACACGCACCCACGAGGAGGTGCGCGGGCTGAAACAACTGATGGCGCAGGCACTGGCCGCGCAATACCCGGTACTGAACGGCTGGGCGACGTTGTCCGTCTTCTCGCGCGGCGCCAGCACCCTGTCGGTAGTGGCAATCTTCGCACTGGGCGCCGCCCTGCACGCCCGCGGCGAAATCAGCATCGGCGGCATCGTCAGCTTCGTCGGCTTCGCGCTGATGCTGATCGGTCGGCTGGAGCAATTCGCGCAATTCATTTCAAACCTGTTCTTCCAATCGAACTCGCTGCGTGATTTCTTCGAAGTCATGGACACGCCCGCGGCGGTCACCGAGGCGGCCGACGCGATCGAGTTGCCGCGCGTGCGCGGCGAGGTCGCATTCGAGCACGTGGACTTCGCCTACGAGCCGGGCAGCGATGCCCTGAGTGACCTCAGTTTCCGCATCCCGGCCGGCAGCAAGGTCGCGGTGGTGGGCCCGACCGGCGCGGGCAAGACCACCGCACTCAGCCTGCTGTACCGTGCCGCCGATCCAGCGCGCGGACGCATCACCGTGGACGGAGTGGATATCCGCAACGCCACGCTGGACTCGCTGCGCCGCAACATCGGGGTGGTGTTCCAGGAGCCCGGCCTGCTCCATCGCAGCATCGCCGAGAACCTGCGCATTGGCAATCCGGCTGCGGGCGCGGAAGACATGGAAGCCGCCGCGCGCGCCGCGCAGGCGCACGCTTTCATCGCCGGGAAGCCGGAAGGTTACGCCACCGCCGTCAGCGAACGCGGACGCTCGCTGTCGGGTGGTGAACGCCAGCGCCTCGCGATCGCACGCGCGATGTTGAAGGACGCGCCGATCCTGATCCTGGACGAAGCCACCAGTGCGCTCGACAACGCGACCGAGGCGCGCATCAAGCGTGCGATGGATGCCGTGTGCCGCGGCCGCACCACCATCGTCATTGCGCACCGGTTGTCCACCGTGCGCAACGCCGACCTCATCCTGGTGCTGGACCACGGCCGCATCATCGAGCAAGGCCGCTACGAGGAGCTGCTGTTGCGCAACGGCCTGTTCGCGCGGCTGGCGCGGCATGACGAGTTCGCCGACGACCTGCGCAAACGCAAGGAATCGGCACCGGCACCGTTGCACGCGGTGGCGTGACGACACATCGGCAACGTGGTCGCGCGCAGGCGCGCCACTACAAGAAGCCTTTGTAGGAGCCGGCCTGCCGGCGACCGGACGCGAGTACGTTTGCTACCGGTTACTCACCCCGTGCGGCACGTGCCCCGTCGCCACGTGATGGCGCGCGGATTCCACGTTGACGGGCGAATCATCGAAAAACAGGTCCGCGCCGAACGCTTCCAGGAACGGCCCCTTGTCGCGCCCGCCGAGGAACAGCGCCTCGTCGATGCGCACACCCCACTTGCGCAGGGTCAGGATCACGCGCTTGTGCGCGGGCGCCGAACGCGCGGTGACCAGCGCGGTGCGGATCGGCGAATCCTCTGGCGGAAACGCTTCCTGCAGCCGGTGCAAGGCCGCCAGGAAATTGCGGAACGGGCCGCCCGACAACGGTTCGTTCCAGTGTTCCGATTCGTTGCGGTGGAAGGCGTCGAGGCCTTGTTCCTGCGACACGCGCTCGGACTCGTCGCCGAAGATCACGGCGTCGCCGTCGAACGCCATGCGCAATTGCTCGGGATGCGCATCGCGTACCTGCGAGGGCAGCAGCGTCGCCGCGGCCACCCCGGAGTTCAGCGCGCGCGCGACATTTTCGGCGTTGGCTGACAACAACAGGTCCACCCCGAACGGCTGGATGTACTCGCTGGTGGCCTCGCCCGACGTGAAGGCCGCGCGCGTGATGGCCAGTCCGTAGTGCTGGATGGAATTGAAGATGCGCAGCCCGGTATCGCCCGAATTGCGCGACAGCAGCACCACCTCGACGTAAGGCACGTCGGGCGCCGGCCGGTTCAGCGCCAGCAACTTTTTCACCACCGGAAACGCGACGCCCGGCTGCAGCACGTCGTTCTCGTGGGCGATCTGGTAGACGCGATAGGCCTCCAAGCCGTCGCGCTCGAACAGCGCGTGCGACTCGGTCAGGTCGAACAATGCGCGCGAGGAAATCGCGACGACCAGCTTGTCACCGCCCCGCGTTGCCCCCGCCTGCGAACCTGTCACCGCCATCCGTGCAGTCTAGCGCGACCGTCATGGCCAGATCGGTTTGGACAGTTCCACCAGCAACCAGGCAATGAACGCACTGGTGGGCAATGTCAGGATCCAGGCCCACGCCATGCGTTCGACCACGGTCCAGCGCACCGCGTTGAAGCGCTTGGACGCACCGACCCCCATGATCGAGGAAGAGATCACATGGGTGGTCGAAACCGGCATGCCAAACAGGGATGAAACGATGATCACCGCAGCACCACTGGTTTCGGCCGCAAAGCCGTTGATCGGGTGCAGCTTGACCATCTTGTGACCCAGCGTATTGATGATGCGCCAGCCGCCGGCGGCGGTGCCCGCCGCCATCGTGAGCGCACACATCACCTTCACCCATACCGGAATCATGAAATGCCCGCCGGCATCGGACACGCGCAGAAAAGCCAGCCAGTCCGGCAGATGATCAAAATCATGCGCAGCGGTGGCGCCGGCCAACGCCAGCGCGATGATGCCCATGGTTTTCTGGGCATCGTTCATGCCATGCGACACACCCATCCCGGCAGCCGAGATCAGTTGCGCCTTGCCGAAAAAGGCGTTCACGAACGGCGTGCGCCCCAACCGGCGCAGGATGCCGGTACGGTTGCCGAACCACGCGAACAGCGCCAGCAGCGCCCCCATCACCGCGATACCCAGCGCGAAGCCTGCAATCGGTGAGGCCACCATCGGTACGACCACCTTGGGAATGACACCCCCACCCTTCCACCAGTGGCTGGGGTCGGACATCCAGATGATCGCCTGCGGGTTGCCATTGGATGCAGCCAGCGCAGCGCCACACAAGCCACCAATCAGTGCGTGCGATGACGATGACGGCAAACCCAGCCACCAGGTGATCAGATCCCAGATGGTGGCACCCAGCAGCGCACACACAAGCACTTCGGCGCCCACCCGCAACACGCCGGCGTCGATCAGTCCTGTCGCGATCGTCACCGCTACGGCCGAACCGACCAGCGCTCCGCCGAGATTGGTCACTGCCGCCAACACCACCGCCTGCCCCGGTGTCAGCACCTTGGTCGCGACCACCGTGGCGATGGAATTGGCGGTATCGTGAAAACCATTGATGTACTCGAACACCAATGCGATCAGGATGACGAGGGTGAGCAGGCCAAGGCTCATGCGCGCGCAGGGCCGGGCGGTGGGTAGTGGGGGCGCAAGGCTGTTACTCCTCTATTTTTCCTGGTACGCAGGGCACATGGATTCACCACAGCACCTCATCGGCGCACACACACCCGATCGCTGCGCCGCCGTCCCCCATCCCCGCGCCCATCCTCACGAATTCTTCAACACGATCGAGTAAATCACGTTGCCCACGTCGCGGCAGCGGTCGATGGCTTTCTCCAGCAGCTCGAACAGGTCCTTGGCCAGCATCATGCGGATCGGGTCGTCGCTGCCGAGGTAGAGGTCGCGGTACGGCTCCAGCAGCAGCCGGTCGGCTTCCGACTCGGTGGCTTGCAACCGGTCCTGCAGCTTGCGCATGCGCCCGATGCTCATGCCGTTGCGCAGTTCGCTCACCATCTCGGCCACGCCCTCCGTGGCGCTCATCAGCAGGCCGGCGCGCGAGGCGAAATCGATGCCCTCGACCCGCTCGGCCACGATCACGTAGCGTTCGGCGAATTTCTCGATGGTCTTGGGAATGCGGTACAGCGCCGAGGACATCGCCTCGATGTCCTCGCGGTCAAGCGCGGTGACGAAGGTATTGATCAACGCCTCGCTGATCTGCGCCGCCAATGCCTTCTCACGCCGCCGCGCCGCGCGAAAACTGTCCAGCAGCATCGGCTCGCCATGCGCCACCAGCAGCTCCTGCAAAGCCTTGGCGCCATCCCGCGCGGCGCCGGCACTGGATTCCAGCAGGGTGTAGAAGCGATCCCCCTTGCCAAACATGGTCTGCAACGAAAACATGGCGATCACCCGGAAATCCGACCGCGCAAATGGTACACGAGCGCGCGCCCGGCCCGAAGCATCGGCGCTTGCTAAACTCCGCGGATGACCCACCGTTTGCAGCCCTGAATGCTGATCGACCTTGGCCTGGTGCTGCTGTTGGCGCTGGGCAACGCCTTTTTCGCGCTGACCGAAATCGCCTTGATCGCGGCGCGCAAAAGCCGCCTGCGCTATCTGGCCCGCACCAGCGCCCGCGCCCAGGTGGCCCTGCGGCTGGCGCAGCGCCCCGACAGGTTCCTGTCCACGGTCCAGGTCGGCATCACCATCATCACCCTGGTCACCGGCGCCGCCACCGGCACCGCCATCGGCGACAGCATCCGCCGCTGGGTGATCACGCTGGGGCTGCCCGTCTCGCAACACGCGGCGCTCGCGCTGGGCCTGGTGCTGGGCTTCCTGTTGGTCACCATCATCAACATCACGGTGGGCGAGCTGGCGCCCAAGCGCGCGGCGCTGGTGGCGCCCGAACGCATCGCCCAGGCCGTTGCGTTCCCGATGCAGGCGATGTCGTGGCTGCTGGCACCGTTCGTGTGGTTGCTGGACGTCATCACGGACGGCCTGCTGCACCTGCTGCGGCTGCACCACTTCAGCCGCGAGAAGGTCAGCGAGGAGGAAATCCGCCTGCTGGTCAACGAAGGTGCCGAACAGGGTGTGCTGGATTCCGACGAACGCAACATGGTGTATCGGGTGCTGCGCCTGGGCGACCGCAGCGTGGACAGCGTGATGACGCCGCGTCCGCGCATCGCCTGGCTGGACGCCACCGCACCGCTGGCGGAAAACCTGGCGGTGATGCGCACCACGCCCTATTCCCGCTACCCGGTATACCGCGGCAGCGAAGACGAGGTGCTGGGTGTGCTGGAGGTCAAACGCCTGCTGCAATCCGTCGCCGCCGACCCCAGCCAGGGGTCGACCCCCGCGCGGCTCGACCTGTTCCGCAAGCTGGCACGGCCGCTGTTCGTGCCCGCCACCACCCGCGCGCTGGACCTGCTGGATGAATTCCGCGACGCCGAGTCGCCGTTCGCGCTGGTGGTGGACGAATACGGTGACATCGAGGGTCTGGTCACCCTGAACGACGTGCTGACCGCCGTGGTCGGCCATCCCACCGGCGACCACGAAGGCGGCCCCGTGGGCGAAACCATGGCCGTGCATCGCGAGGACGGCAGCTGGCTGGTATCCGGCTCCATGGCCACCGACGACCTGCGCGAACTGCTGGCGCTGGACGAACTGCCCAACGAGCAGGATGGTGACTACTACACCCTCGCCGGGATGCTGATCGAGCTGTTCGCGCACATCCCGGCAGAAGGCGAAAGCACCACCTGGCGCGGCTTCAGGTTCGAGGTGGTGGACCTGGACGGTGCACGCATCGACAAGGTGCTGATCACGCCGCCGGTTGTGGTCAACGACGCCAGCGATGCAATTGAAGAGGATGGGGGGTAGCGGCTCGTTCCTGTCCGTGTCGACAGTCCGCTTTCCGGCCCCCGGGACCCGCTCCGCGGGCTTGACCTGCGGCCACGCACCCGCCGTGCCAGAATGACGCCCGCTACGCGCGGGGATGGCGCGTGATGAAGTGGATTCCTGCCGCGGCGATGAAGCTCGCCGGCATCGCTCGTGCATACAAACTGCGGGCGACGGTCCCGTATTGACGAAAAACGTGGAGGCGCGCAATGCCCCTGAAGATCATCGGCGCCGGCTTCGGCCGCACCGGCACCATGTCGATCTGCACTGCACTCAACCAACTCGGGTTCCCGTGCTATCACATGCTCGAAGTCCTGGAGAACAAGAACAACAAGTCGCATCTCGGTTTCTGGCGGATGGTCGCCAACCAGCCTGCAGGCCAGCAACACGATTGGGAAACCGTGTTCTCCAAGTACACCGCCGCGGTGGACAACCCCGCGAGCAGCGTGTGGCGTGAACTGGTCGCCGCCTACCCCGACGCCAAGATCCTGTTGTCCCTGCATCCGGGTGGCGCCGACGCGTGGTACGAAAGTACCCGGGCCACCATCTATTTCACCGAGTCACTATGGCAGTTCAAGGTTCTCGAGCTCGTCACGCCGTTCGGGCGCAAGCTGGGCGACATGTGCCACAAGCTGATCTGGCAGCGCGCGCACCGGGGCACCATGAACGATCGCGCAAAAGCCATCGCCGACTACCATCAGCACATCGCCGACGTACAGGCTGCGGTGCCACCGGACCGCTTGCTGGTGTTCACCGTCAGCGAGGGTTGGCAGCCGCTGTGCGATTTCATCGGCGTGCCGGTGCCGGAAGCGCCCTTTCCACGGGTCAATGATCGCGCGCAATTCCAGCAGATCATCAAGGGATTGACGCGAGGGGCCTACATCATTCTGGGGCTCGCGGCGACAGCGATCGCGGCCGCGATGTACGGGGGCATTCGGTATTTTCAGTAAGGATTGCCGTTTGGCGTTCTTCCAGCACCCCGCGCAATCGGGCAATGCAGCCGCCGTATTCCAGAGGCGCAGCCGTGTTTCTGCGAGTTGCCGGAACCGCGAATCGACACGCAGTGCATGGTGCATCGCATACGCGGTGAGGTCGTTGCAGGCGGCCCCTGGCCGGTTTGGCGAAGTGCCCTCGGCAACTGTAGCGGGCACGTCGTCCGCGGCGTCGCGCGTCGCACCCATTTCGCGAATGTGGCACTGTCGCCTCCACGCCAAAGGGCAGCTTGGGGACCACACGAGCGAGGCCGCGAATGTCTTGAACGGGTCGATCGCAGACCACCCTCCCCTCAATCGACGCCACGCTCGCCCGCCAACCTCGCCATGCGCTCGGCATCGGCGAGGATGCCGTGCAGGATGCGCAGTTCGCGCGCGTCCGGGGCGGCGCGGTGGAAGAACCGCCGCAGGCGCAGGCTGATGGTCTTGGCGGTGCGGCCCTTGTGGAAGCCGATCGCGTCCAGCGTCGCGGACAGGTGGATGAAGAACTGCTCCAGGTCTTCCGCCGCCGCCGCTTCGTCGTGCGCGGCGGGCGGCGCGGGCACGTGGCCCAGCGTGGCCATGCGCAGTTCCCACGCCATCACCTGCACCGCCTGTGACAGGTTGAGCGACGGGAAATCATCGACGCTGGGAATCTTGACCATGGCGTGGCACACCGACAGCTCGTCGTTGTCGAGGCCCGAACGCTCGTTGCCGAACAGCAGCGCCACTTCCTCGCCCGCATGCAGCCGTGGCACGATCTCGGCCATCGCGCCGCGCGGGTCGAGTTCGGGCAGGTTGATGCCGCGCCGGCGCGCCGACAGACCATACACGCGGGTGCAGTCGGCCACCGCCGCGGGCAGGCTGTCGGCCACGACCAGGTTGGCCAGTACGTCATCGGCGCCTGCAGCCAGAGCATTGACCTGCGGATCGGGATACTTGTGCGGCGCGACCAAAGTCAGGCGCCAGAAACCCATGGTGCGGATGGCGCGCGCGGCCGAGCCGATGTTGCCGGGATGCGAGGTGCGCGCCAGCACGAAGCGGATGCTCTGCGGCGCCGGTGGAATGGATGCGGTGGACTGGTTCATCGCGCAAGATTAACGCGTCGCCCGGAGCTGCTAAAATGCCGGGCGCGCCGCTTCGTGCGGCGCGTTCTTTTTCCAATCGACCGTACTTATCGCCATGGCCCGACCTATCGTCACCGTCGCGATCCGTGCCGCGCGCGCCGCCGGCAGCGTGATCCTGCGTTACATGAATCGCCTCGACAGCGTGACCGTGATGGAGAAGCACCATCTGGATTTCGTGTCGGACGTTGACCGCGAGGCCGAGGCCACGATCGTGCGCGAGTTGCGCCGGGCCTATCCCGACCACGCGATCCTCGGCGAGGAAACCGGCGCTTCCGGCAAGGCCGGCGCGCGCTACACGTGGGCGGTCGATCCGCTGGATGGCACCCACAATTACCTGCGTGGCATTCCGCATTTCGCGGTGTCGATTGCGCAACTCGATCGTGGCGAGCCGATCCACGGCGTGATCCTTGACCCGCTGCGCAACGAGATCTACACCGCCAGCAAGGGCGACGGCGCGTTCCTCAACGACCGTCGGCTGCGCATCGACAAGCGCGAATCGCTGGACGGCGCGATGCTGGCCACGGGCTTTCCGTACCGCGAACGCCAGCACCTGGACGCGCAACTGGGCATGACCCGCGAACTGCTGAAGCGCGCCGAGGACATCCGGCGCACCGGTTCGGCCGCACTGGATCTGGCATGGACGGCGGCCGGGCGCGTGGACGGCTATTTCGAAACCGGGCTCAAGATCTGGGACATGGCCGCCGGTTGCCTGCTCGTGCGCGAAGCGGGCGGGCGCTACTGCAACATGGCTGGCGTCGATGGCCTGCCGGAATCGGGCAACCTGGTGGCCGCCAACCACGTGCTGGCCGGACAGATCGTGGAAGCGATCGGGCCGTCGCTCACTTCCGAGCTGAAGCGCTGAGCGGTCAGTCGGCAGCTGCGGCCGCCGTCGCCAGCGTTGCGGCCGGACGCGCCAGCAAGGCCTTGTGGTAGCGCTGGTACAGCAAGGCGACGCGCTTCACGTACACCTGGGTTTCCGCATACGGCGGCACGCCACCGTACTTCGCCACCGCGCCGGCGCCGGCGTTGTAGGCTGCCGCCGCCAGGCTGACGTCGCCATGGAAAGCGTGCAGCAGCGTGGCCAGGTAGCGTGCGCCGCCGGAAATGTTCTGGGCGGGATCGAAGGCATTGCCCACGCCCAACTCGAACGCGGTACCCGGCATCAATTGCATCAGGCCCTGCGCGCCCTTGTACGACAACGCGCGCGGGTTGAACCCCGACTCGGCATGGATCA
This sequence comes from Rhodanobacteraceae bacterium, assembly GCA_025924775.1. GTDB lineage: Bacteria > Pseudomonadota > Gammaproteobacteria > Xanthomonadales > Rhodanobacteraceae > 66-474. The sequence continues at coordinate 6,728 of JAICHS010000001.1, read as the reverse complement.
CCGCACGCAACAACGCGGCGTCCACGCCCGTCAATTTCGCCGCCACGACGATGTCGCCGTGGTACGCAGCCAGTTGCAGCGGCACCGTGCCCCAGTCAACCTTGGAATGCAGGTTGCACGCGTAACAGACCTCGATGTAGGTAAACAGCGTCTTGGTGTCGTGGCCCTTGGTGAGCGACGCGACGTTGGTGTACAGCACGGTGCCGTTCTTCAGTTTCACGCGATACACCGCGCCCTTGCGCGGCGGCGTGGGCGCCGCGACGGTGGCCACCCTCAGGGGAATGGGCGCGCTGGCTGCCGACGCCGGCGCACTCGCAGGCGGTGCCGGCACGGGGCGCGCCGGCGCCAGCTGGACGCCCAGCAAGCGTGGCAACACCCAGGTCCCCAACGTATCCAGCGCCACCATCGGGAACGGCCGCCATGCCTGCGCGACAGGCGGCGCCGGCGCCACCACCGGCGCGGCGTCATTGCCGAGCGGCGTGATCTTCAGGATGGCCGGGTTGGCCTTGACCGAACGGGGCGGCGTACCCGGCAACTGCGCGCCGCTGGCTTGTTCGCGTTTCTGCACGACGTGCCGGCTGGCCTCGACGCGATGCGCCGCCGGCGTGTGCCACTGGCCTAGTTTCACGCACTGCCGATAACCCGCCGGGTTGCTGACGTAGGCCGCCTCGCCACCGGACCCGACGCAGCGGTACAGCACGCTGGCAGCGGCCGGCCCGGCCCACGCCGAGGCCAGCAACAGCATGCACGCCAAGCCGATCCACCGGCGCGAACTGGATGCTTGACGCGGCCCGTGCTGCCTGCCGCCGCGCGCCCCCGGGCAGGAAATGGCACTCATGGGGCGGCAGTGTGCCCCTGTCGGCGCGCCTTGCCAAGCGCCCCGTTCACGGTTTCGACGCCACCACGCGGCCTGCGCCGCCACAGCCGGCTACAATGCGGGTTTCCGCCCGCAGCACCGCCCACGATGGCCGACACCCCCGCCCCCGCCAAGTCCGGGCCGCAAAGACTGTTCATCCAGACCCACGGCTGCCAGATGAACGAGTACGACTCCCGCAAGATGGAGGAAGTGCTCGCGGCCGAGCGCGGCATGCTGCGCACCGAGGACGTGGCCGAAGCCGATGTGATCCTGGTGAACACCTGTTCGATTCGCGAGAAGGCGCAGGAGAAGGTCTTTTCGCAGCTGGGTCGCTGGAAGGAATTCAAGCAGGCCAACCCCGACGTGCTGATCGGCGTCGGCGGCTGCGTGGCCTCGCAGGAAGGCGCGGCCATCCTCGCGCGCGCGCCCTATGTCGACCTGGTGTTCGGCCCGCAGACCCTGCACCGCCTGCCCGACCTGATTGACCGCCGCCGCGCCACCGGCAAGCCGCAGGTGGACATCTCCTTTCCCGAAATCGAGAAGTTCGACCGCCTGCCGGAACCGCGCGCCGAAGGTCCCAGCGCGTTCGTGTCGATCATGGAAGGCTGCAGCAAATACTGCTCGTACTGCGTGGTGCCCTACACCCGCGGCGAGGAAATCAGCCGGCCGTTCGATGATGTGCTGGCCGAAGTGGCGTCGCTGGCGGCACAGGGCGTGAAAGAGGTCAACCTGCTGGGCCAGAACGTCAACGCGTATCGCGGGCCGATGTTCGGCGGTGGCACGGCCGACCTTGCGCTGCTGATCCGCGCGGTGGCGGAAATCGACGGCATCGGCCGCATCCGCTTCACCACCTCGCACCCGCTGGAGTTCTCCGATTCACTGGTGGCGGCGTACCGCGACGTGCCCAAGCTGGCCAACTTCCTGCACCTGCCGGTGCAATCGGGGTCCGACCGCATCCTGATGCTGATGAAGCGCAACTACACCGCCGCGATGTACAAGGAAAAGATGGCCAAGCTGCGCGCGGTGCGCCCCGACATCTGCATCTCCAGCGACTTCATCGTGGGGTTTCCGGGCGAGACCGATGCCGACTTCGCGGCCACGCTGCAGCTGATCGAGGACGTCGGCTTCGACCAAAGCTTCTCCTTCATTTTCTCCAAGCGCCCCGGCACGCCCGCGGCCAACCTGTTCGATCCGACGCCGGACGCGGTCAAGCACGCGCGCCTCACCCAACTGCAGAACGTCATCAACTTCCATGCTGCGAAAATCAGCGAGGCAATGGTCGGCACCACCCAACGCATCCTGGTGACCGGCCCGTCGAAGAAAAATCCGAACGAGCTGACCGGCAAGACCGAGAACATGCGCCAGGTGAACTTTGCGGGCGAGGCCGGACTGGTCGGCCAGTTCGTCGACGTGACGATCACCGCCGCGCTGGCCAATTCACTGCGCGCGCGCGTCGCCGAAGCCGCATGACCGCAGCGCTCGTCCAGCATGATTTCACGCTCGTGCCCGACGACACCCACCGGCTGGCCAACCTGTGCGGGCCGTTCGACGAGCACCTGCGCCAGATCGAGCTGCGCCTGGGCGTCGAGATCAGCAACCGCGGCAACGTATTCCGCGTGATCGGCGAAGGCGAAGCGGTGAAATCGGGCGAACGCGTGCTGCGCAGTCTGTACGCCGCGACCGAACACGAAACGCTCAACGGGCGCGTGCTCAACGTGCGCCTGTCCGAAGCGGGTGTCGACGCGCTGGCGGAAAAGCAGGCCGAGGGCGCGCAGGAAATCACCATCAAGGTGAAGCGCGGCAGCGTGCGCGGGCGCGGTCCCAACCAGGTGCGCTACCTGCACGCGATCGCCACCCACGACATCAACTTCGGCATCGGCCCGGCCGGCACCGGCAAGACCTATCTTGCGGTCGCCAGCGCAGTGGAAGCGTTGGAAAACGGCCGGGTGCAGCGCCTGATCCTGGTGCGCCCCGCGGTCGAGGCCGGCGAAAAACTGGGTTTCCTGCCGGGCGACCTGACGCAGAAGGTCGATCCGTACTTGCGCCCGTTGTACGACGCGCTGTATGAAATGCTCGGTTTCGAAAAGGTGGCGCGCCTGATCGAACGCAGCGTGATCGAGATCGCGCCGCTGGCCTACATGCGCGGGCGCACGCTCAACGATTCGTTCGTGATCCTGGACGAGGCGCAAAACAGCACCGTCGAGCAGATGAAGATGTTCCTGACCCGCATCGGTTTTGGCACCACCACCGTCGTCACCGGGGATGTCACGCAGGTGGACCTGCCACACAACACGCGCTCGGGCCTGCGCAACGTGATCGAAGTGCTGCGCGGGGTCGAAGGCATCAGCTTCACCTTTTTCACCGCGCGCGACGTGGTGCGGCACCCGCTGGTGGCCAAGATCGTGCGCGCCTACGAAAGGGCCGAGGAAGCCAACGGCAATCGCGACGGCCTGCCCGGTTCCGGCACGCGCATGCCCCGCGACGGCGCGCGTCCATGACCCAAGCCGCGGGCAGCCGCGACCAACCGGGTGCGTGCGTCCACTTGGGCTATGCCGCGCCGCGCCGCGGCGTACCCGCACCCGCAAGCTTCCGGCAGTGGGTGGAGGCCGCGTTGCGGGGCGCACGCCACCGCAGGCCGGCCGAACTTTCGATCCGCATCGTCGGCGCCCGCGAAGGCCGCGCGCTCAACCGGCAGTATCGCGGCAAGGATTACGCCACCAACGTACTGTCGTTTCCCGTCGAGCTGCCGCGCGGCGTGGCTTCGCTGTTGCTGGGCGACCTTGCGATCTGCGCGCCGGTGGTGGCACGCGAAGCGCGCGAACAGGGCAAGCCGCTGCGCGACCACTACGCCCACCTGACGGTGCACGGCGTGTTGCACCTGCTGGGTTACGACCATCAGGTGGCGCGCGAAGCGGAACGGATGGAAGCACTGGAAACCCGGATCCTGGCGACGCTCGGCATCGCCGACCCGTACCGTTGAGTCGCCGCGCGGCGGGCAATCCACCAGTTCGCACCGCTACGGGTCGATCAAGCCATTGCGCACCGCGATCAAGGCCATCTCGGCCTGGTTGCCGACGCCGAGCTTCTGCTTGATGTTGTAAAGATGGGTGCCGACGGTGCCGGCGGAAACCGAAAGATCCTGCGCGACTTGTTTCACGCTGCGCCCGCGCGCCAGCTCCAGGAACACCGTGAACTCGCGCCGCGACAGCGTTTCGATGGCCTCGGGATTGCCTTGCAGGGTTCCCGCGACCATCTGCTGGGCGATCTCCCGGTCCAGGAACAGGCGCCCGGAAGCCGCGACCGGGAGTGCCTTGATCAGTTCCTCCGGCGCGGTCCGCTTGGTCAGGTAACCCAACGCACCGGCCTTCAAGGCCCGCCGTGCGTACGCGGCGTTTTCGTGCGCCGACAGCACCAGCACCTTGGCGTCCGGATAGCGCAACAGCAGGCGGCGCAGCGCCTCCAGTCCACCCATGCCCGGCATCGACAAGTCCATCACCACCACATCCGGCGCGGCTGCCGCGTAACCGGCGATCGCCTGCTCGCCGTCGCCGGCCTCGGCCACGACTTCCACGTCGGCGCAGGCGTCCAGCAGCAGGCGGAAGCCCCGCCGTACGATGGCGTGATCGTCCACCAGCATCACCCGCACTGTCGAATCGGTATCCGTGGTCACTCCAATGGCAGGACCGCGCGCACGCGCACCCCGCCCTCCGTACGATTTTCCACGACCACGGAGCCGCCCAGCGCATCGGCCCGTTCGCGCATCCCGCGCACGCCGAAATGCCCGGGCCGCTGCCAGTCCGCGGCAAGGCCACGGCCATCGTCGCACACCTGCACCCGCAGCGACTTGTCCGCGTGGTCGATCACGATGTCGATGGTGCGCGCCCCCGCATGCCGACAGGCGTTGGCGACGGCTTCCTGGACGATGCGGTACGCCGCCAGCGCGTAACTGGTGCCCAGGGCGTCGACGGGCAGCGACAGCGAGGTGGTGATCGCCACCCCCGGGTATTCCCGCCGCCAGTACGGCACCCGCTCGGCAATCGCTTCGGCCAGGCTCAGCTGGTCGAGGTCCGGCGCATCCAGGCGCGGAATCAGGTCATGCACGGCTGCATACAATTCGCCAGCCGTGGCCGCGAGCAGGCTGGCCGTCTCGCGGGTGCCGGCGTGATCGTCGGGATCGGCATGCGTCAACGCCAACGCCATGCTGCGAATGGCGGTGATCGACTGGCTGGTGTCGTCGTGCAGTTCGCGCGCAAACCGGCGGCGTTCATTGTCCAGCCGCTCCTGCACCGCGACGGCGAGGCTGCGGTGGTACTCGGCGCGCAGGGTGGCGGCGGCCGCTTCGTTGCGCGCCGACAGGTTGTCGCCGATCGCCTGCGCGGCGCGGTTGAAGGCGTGCGCGATCTTGCCGGCCTCGCCGCCGTGCAGGTCGGGCAGGCGGCTGTGGTAGTCGCCGGCCTCCATCCCTTCCAACGCGCCCACGATCGTGCGGAAGGGGCGGGTCGCGCGCCCGATCAGCCAGAACACCAGCAGGTTGCCGATGACCAGCACCACCACCCCGATCTTCAGCAGCGCTACACTTTCGTCCCAGCCGTCCAGGACCGCGCGTGAGGCGTCGGCGCGAATCACCACCGTCGCATTGGCAAAGCTGATCCGGCTGGTCATGGGCGCCGGCGCCACCAGGCGCGAATACCAGCCGGGCGCGTACCTGCCGGCCTTGTAGGTGGCAGGCGGAGAACGATACAACAACCCCCCGGTCGGCCCGTACAGGGTGATTTCCGCGGACCGGACGTGGCCAAGGCGCCGCAGTTCGGATTCGACCAACGGCAGGCTGGCGCCGCGATAGACCACCGCGGTCTTCTCTATCAGGTAGGTGGCCACCTTGTGCGCCGCCACCGTCTCGGCCTCCACGCTCGCCCGCGTATTCAGGACGCCCAAGGCCAGCAACGCACACACGAACACCGCGATCACGCTGGCCAGCACCAGGTTGACCTGCAGGCGCAAGCTCACTGCGCACCCCACGTGATGACTGGCAGTTGCGACATGTGGTTCCTCGCCCGGAATCCGCCGGCGACGCGCGCGGTGCGCCGCGTCGCCAATCGGCATGGATTGTGTCCCGCGCCCGCAAGCCGCACAAGCCGGGGTCGTGGCAAGGCGCGGGGCAAAAATCAAGAAAATCGCCAGTATCGAATCCAGAACACCCGGATGCCCATGGGCACGCCGAGGCCAACACTCGAAGGACATGGAACCGGACGGCGTCCGGGTCACGTTCCCGCAGGCATCGTCATCCATGGCCGGTGCCCGCACTCCTCGAGGAGGTGCAGCATGAAATGGGAAACCCCGAAGGCGATCGATCATCGCCTTGGCTTTGAAATCACCATGTACGTGGCGGTGCGGTGAACCGCAGTGGGACGGCCGCCTGTTCGCGGCCGTTCCGCTTTCGCGGCACTGACCGGCGCTGGCAACGGTGCGCGTCCACGTCCTCGGGTCCTCGGCCGGCGGCGGCTTCCCGCAGTGGAACTGCAACTGCCGCCTGTGCGCCGGCGTGCGCAATGGCACCGTCAACGCGCGCCCGCGCACGCAGTCATCCATTGCGGTCACGGGTGACGGAGAAAACTGGCTGCTTTGCAACGCGTCGCCCGACATCCTGACCCAGTTGCGCGTGTTTCCGGGCGCCCAGCCCGCACGCGCGATTCGTGACACGGGCATCGCCGCGATCGTGTTGGTCGACGCCCAGATCGACCACACCACCGGCCTGTGCATGTTGCGCGAACACCGCCAACCGCTGCAGGTGTGGTGCACCGACGAGGTGCACGAGGACCTGCAGCGTGGCCACCCGATGTTCCGCCTGCTCGACCACTACTGCGGCGTGGCG